>JANXVV010000159.1 GCA_025351525.1 Humisphaera sp.
TGCATTTTTTGGAGTCTCCGCGGATGGACGCGCGCACAGAATTGCTTGCCAAAATCGAAACCCGCACGGCCCGCGTGTGCGTCATCGGCCTGGGGTATGTCGGCCTGCCGTTGCTGCGCGCTTTCCACGAAGCGGGATTTAACGTTCTTGGCTTCGATGTGGACCCGGTCAAAATCCAGGCGTTGCATCGCGGTGAAAATTATCTCAAGCACCTGGGTGCGGATTTTGTGCGGGACATGGTGCGATCCGGCCGGTTCGATGCGACGACGGATGTTTCGCGCCTTGGGGAAGCCGACGCGGTGATCAGTTGTGTGCCCACCCCGCTCGGAAAGCATTTGGAGCCGGACCTTGGCTTCGTCGAAAAATCATCCGACGATATCGCCCGCACCTTACGGCGTGGCCAACTGGTGGTGTTGGAATCATCGACCTATCCGCGAACGACGCGCGACGTCATGCTCCCGAGACTCGAAGCCCGCGCTGGGGAACGCGGTTTGAAAGCAGGCGTCGATTTTTTTGTCGCCTATTCGCCGGAGCGCGAAGACCCTGGCCGCAAGGATCACAATACGCAGACGATCCCAAAGCTGGTCGGCGGCATTGATCCCGCCAGCGGCGAGATCGCCGTCGCGCTGTATCGCAAGGCAATTGCCCAGGTCATCCCCGTTTCCACCGCCGAGGTCGCCGAAGCTGCCAAGCTGCTCGAGAATATATATCGGGCCGTCAACATCGCGCTGGTCAACGAGATGAAGGTTGTGCTGTCGGCGATGGGGATCGACATCTGGGAAGTGATCGACGCCGCCAAGACCAAACCGTTTGGTTTCCAGGCTTTTTATCCCGGCCCCGGTCTCGGCGGGCACTGCATTCCGATCGATCCGTTTTATCTGACGTGGAAAGCGCGCGAGGTGGATATGCCCACGCGGTTCATCGAGTTGGCGGGTGAGATCAATCGGGAGATGCCGAACTATGTCGTGCAGAAGACGATGCTGGCGTTGAACGATCGCGGGCGCGCGGTGAAGGGCAGTCGCATTCTGGTGTTGGGGCTTGCGTACAAACCGGATGTGGACGATGTGCGAGAGAGCCCGAGTTTTGAATTGATCGAGAAGCTGAGCGATTTAGGGGCGAGCGTCGACTACAACGACCCGCACGTGCCGGCCACCCACCGGATGCGGCATCACGATCTGGACATGAAGAGCGTGCCGTTCAATGTCGATTCCATCAAAAGCTACGACTGCGTTCTGATCGCGACAAATCATGCGGTGTATGACTGGCAGATGGTGGCCGACCATGCGAAGCTGATCGTCGACACGCGCGGTTCGATGCGGCGGGTGACCGGGCGGCGGGATCATATCGTACACGCGTAAAGCGCGCTTGGAGTTTCGATTGAAAGTGGTGATTTGCTGGATTGGCGTGTCGGGTTACCTGGCGGCGTGCTGGCGGGCGCTGGCCGCGCGACCGGGAATCGATCTGCGTTTGGTGTTGTTTCCGACCGTGGGAAATGCCAACGCGCCGTTCCGGGCCGATCTGGCCGAGGGATTGCCGGCGGACTTGTTGGAGGAAAAACACACCGCCGACGTGGAGCGCGTCGTTTCGCTCGTGGCCGCTCATTCCCCGCAAATCGTGGTGATTCCCGGTTGGGTGGTTCCGGCGTTCAAGGCGCTTGCCACGCACCCGAAGTTGCGGGGGGCGAAATTCATCCTGACGATGGACACGCCGCGCCGGGACAATTGGCGGCAAAAATTCACCCGCCTCAAGCTCGGCCGATTTTTCGATCGCATGGATCGAATCATCGTTCCCGGTGAAAGAAGCTGGCAATACGCGAGACAGCTTCAATTCCCGGAATCTAAAATTCGCCGCGGTCTCTACGGCGTCAATTTCTCGCGGTGGCAATCTCTGTACGACCGACGCCTGACCCAGCCCGGTGGTTGGCCAAAACGATTTCTATTCACCGGTCGCTATGTGCCAGTAAAGGGGATCGATGTTCTGATGCAGGCATACGCGATGTATCGCACCAGTCATCGCGACGCCTGGCCGTTGAGTTGTTGCGGGAGCGGCCCGATGTCCGGCCTGTTGAAGTCGGCGGGGGAAGGCGTGGAGGATTTGGGATTCGTCCAGCCGCAGGATCAACCGGATGTCTGGTCGCGCAGCGGGGTGATGGTGCTTGCCAGCCGATTCGACCCCTGGCCGCTGGTGATCGTCGAGGCGTGCGCGGCGGGATTGCCGGTTCTGTGTACCGAAGCGTGCGGTTCTTCCGTGGAACTGGTTCGTTCGCATTACAACGGCCTGGCCGTGGCGACGGGCAATGCTGCCGCCTTGGCCCATGGGTTGGCGTTGTTCCACGACCGTTACGATCAACTGCCCGAAATGGGCCAACGCGGCCAGCAGTTGGCCGCCCCTTATTCGGCGGAAATGTGGGCGGAGCGGTGGATGCGGATGTTTGAGGAATTGCTCTAAACCGGGAATTTTATATTTACCACGAGGTCACGAAAACACGAAGGAATACAAAGAGATGGAGATCGCGGGGTGCCACAGGTCGCGGTACTCCGAGACCTGTGCTTGCGGGTCGTCCGAACAAC
>JANXVV010000204.1 GCA_025351525.1 Humisphaera sp.
TTGCACCACCAATCGCCTCGAACGATTCCGCAGGGAAGCATGTACCCGTGATAGTCGGAGGAGTAATTGGTGGCAGCCTGCATGATCGAGCGCAGGTTGGACAGGCACACGACGGTCTTGGCCGATTCTCGCGCCTTGCTGAGGGCCGGCAACAGAATGCTGATGAGCAAGGCGATGATGCCGATCACCACGAGCAGTTCGACCAGCGTGAATCCCGGACGAATGCGCTTGCCGGGGGGATGAAGACGCAAAACGCGATTTAATGACTTATTCGACATAGATACTGCCTCATCTGGAAAAACAGGTCGCTTTTTGCAGCGCATGTTATTCGCCGTAGCCCATGCTACGACGGCCTACACCACCATTGCGTCAATTCTGATCCAATCGCCATTTAGGACTGGGCGATGGATACTTGGCGTTCAGGTTTTTGACGCTGAAGGTGACGTTGTCATTCGCGGGGGTGATTTTGATTCCACCGGGCAGATCTTTCGTGATGAACGTGGCGGCGTGTCCGTCGAAGAAAACCATGTTGGTGGTCGTCAGGCGGTTATGCCTGGCATTGACGCGATTCGGATAGCTGTAAATGTTCAGATAGATGCCGTCGAAAGCGAAGACGGTATCCGCACCACGGCGGATGCTGCTCATTTTGCGGTAGATGCTGACATCCCCTGAACTGCCGCTGGGATCCAACGGCACACGCAGGCTTGGGGCGGAGTCGCGATCGTTATAACTGGTGGAGCCTGTGATGCCGTACCAGACGTCGACGGCAAAACCGGGGATCAGGGCGCCGGTGCCCTTGGCGGGATCGCCGGAGGAAAAAATTCGGTTGTAGCCCGCTCCCAAGCCGCTCTCACGGCTGTCGGGCAGAACGGGGACGCTATCCTGCACGGGAGACTTCTGATCGCCAAAACCGGCGGGGCAGTAAAACACATTTCCCCCGGTCACCCCCTCGGCTTTTCCGCTGCAATTGGGAGCCGTCAGGTATTGCCCGAAAATCAGAAGAATCGGCCACCCTTCGTAGTCGCTATAGGCCCCGGAAACTCCCTTGCGGTAGGCAGCGGGAACGGAACACCCGCGGTTTTCGGCGGCGTAGGTGTAGTTGGCCATACCGATCTGCCGGAGGTTCGCCAGGCATTTGACGGTGTTCGCCGCATCCCGCGCTTTGCTCAAGGCGGGCAACAGGATGCTGATGAGCAGGGCGATGATTCCGATCACCACCAGCAATTCCACCAGCGTGAAGGCGCGATTGCGTGCCCGCTTTACATCGACAATCGTTTGCGGAAAGGGGGCGGATTGGTGAAGGGGTTGTACGTTTCGCATCATGTTGCAACCGGTTCAAAAACACACGCAGATGAAAAGAGGCACCGTGACCCAATGCGGGCCCAACTGCCGCACTACAGAATCTTAACACGGAATCGGGCGATGGCAAATTAAAAAATGGGAAATTGCATCCGCGTAGATCTTCCCCGGTGGGAAGCGAAGGTGCGGGGAATCGCGAAGCCGCGAAAACACTAAGTTCTCGCGAAGGAATTTCAACGCGGCGAGGCTTCATCGCAAAGGCGGATCGGTCTCCCTCGCGCTGGCATCCCCTTCTCCACGCCCTATACTATCAAGCCGAGTTTAGTTTTTATTTCACAGGAGCCTTCCATGCCCGGCATGACGATGACCGAACAGATTCTCGCGAAGCACAGCGGCAAATCCCAGGTTCAACCGGGTGAGAATATCTGGGTGGATGTGGATGTGCTGATGACGCACGACATCTGCGGGCCGGGAACCATCGGCGTGTTCCACGAAAAATTCGGGAAAGACGCGAAGGTGTGGGATCCGGATCGCGTCGTCATCATCCCGGATCACTACATCTTCACGAAGGAGGAAATCTGCCACCGCAATATCCAGATCCTCCGCGATTTCGTGAAGGAGCAGGGGCTGAAATATTATTACGATCCGGAGTTCGTCACCAACACGCCGGGGATGCCGAATCCGTATAAAGATCCGACGAAGACGAATTACAAAGGGGTCTGTCATAAGGCACTGCCGGAAGAAGGCCATGTGCGGCCGGGCGAAATTCTGCTCGGCACCGACAGCCATACCTGCACCGCCGGCGCGTTCGGGCAGTTTGCCACGGGCATCGGCAACACCGATGCGGGATTTGTGCTGGGCACGGGCAAATTGTGGTTGAAAGTACCGCCGACAATGAAGTTTTTGTTTCACGGGCAGATCCCGCCGTATCTGACCGCCAAGGATTTGATCCTCGCGGTGATCGGGGAAATCGGCGTT
>JANXVV010000280.1 GCA_025351525.1 Humisphaera sp.
CGTCCGAAGCAACATCGATTCGCCCGGTTGCAGTTGCAGGTAAATGCGCGGGTACCCATGGCCGCCCTTCTTAATCGCCGCCAGCCCGGCCCGGCCGGTCATCGCATCCATCAGCACCACCGATTCAGCCGGCTTCGCCAGTGTGATCCAATCCTCGACCGGTTTTGAACCGTGATTGCAAATAAAATACTGATACCCACTCGCGGTGGCCCGCCGAATAAACATTATCCCCGCGCGGTCGACCATCGGTTCGCGAATCACCCCGAAGGTTTGCAGCGCGGCCTCCGGTTTATCGCTCACCAACACGCGCGTCCCCGGTTGCTTCAGCGTCTCCGCACCAGCGACTTTCAACCGGGCACGGCGTTCTTCCAAATGACCGAGACCCGGAACATCACTCGGAATACGGTGCTGGAAAATAACCCGCACCCCATCCCGCGTCATCGCCGTCAGCTTTTCCAAAGTCTCCGGCGGCATGAATGTGCAGGTGGGCACCAGCACGACCGCATAACTTCCGCCCGGCATGATGATGCGATGATGGTCGTCGATTTTGGCGGTCAACAATTGTCGGTCGGAGATGAAATCGAAGGTGAACCCGCGCGCCCACAGCTTCGCCGCCAGATCACCGAAGGGCAGATCGGCCAACCAGTTCTTCGCATGGACGGTCAACTTCGTCAGCATGTGCCTGGGATCGCCGGCCCCGGCCTGCCAGACGTCGGACGCCGGCCAGTAGAGCAAAATGTCGTTGGCGGGCTCGCCGGTTTGCAGCACGGATTGGCAACGCGTGAAATAGGTGTTGAGCGCATCGGCATCGTGCCATATCGAATTGCGCGGGTTCATCTCGGTCGAGGCATAAAAGCACCAACCCGGCCAAGCGGCGTCGGCGGGAGAGTAGGCGGTGCCGTGATAGAAGAGGTGATTGATGCCGGCCGCGAAGAGGAAGTCGGCCTCCTGCTTCATGTCGCCGAGCGTTTCGGTGAAATGCTCGGACATCCAGGTGAATGTCTCGCTGCTGCACAATCGGTGACCGGCGACGTGAGCGGCGGATGAGGCGAACTTGGCCACCAGCGGATCCTGATCGTTGCGGAAAACCTCCGTCTCCGGAATGTCGGAAACCGCGTAAAGATCGAGCAGGTTGCCGGGCGAACCATGCGCTTGATTGCGAGCCAGTTGACCGCGTGCGTGTGCTTTATCGACCCAGCGGCCAATGACGTTGTCGAGCAATAATTCCCCCATCACCCGGCGATAATCCGCCCGCACCCGAATCGTCTCATCCTCCGTTCCCCGGCTGGTCAGCGCGGGCAGATGATCGCGCAGATCGTATCCCGCACGCTTTTGAAATTCGTCAAACAGATCGTCCGTCCAATCCCCCATGTATTCGTACGAATCGTGAAACTGCGAACGTATCGCACCGGCGGGAAGCTGCTCGAACAGCGCATCGAACGGCTTCAGTCCCGCATCCAATGCGCGCTTTGAAAACGGGTTGAACGAACGGCCTTCTCCCCCGGGTGCGGGGCGTTTCACCATCTGCCCGGAAAATTTCTGGCTGACGGTGTAGACGATCCACTTGCCCGGCGGCGGAGTCCAGTTCACTTCCCCTTTGTCATCGATCTTGTCAGCGAGACGCACATGATTGCCCTTGTCGTCGAACGCCTCCAACGCCTGCGGTGGCGATTGCCCGAAGCCGGCGTGCAGCGGATGGGCGGCATCCACCGGTTTCTGAGTAATCACTACATTCGCATTGGATAGTTCCGCCGGCAGTTGCGGCCCGCCGATGCACCAACCGGAACCGGGCGGGAGATCGACCCCCATGTCGAGGCGATTGGCCTCAGTGCAGGCGTGCTTGAGCATCTCGATCCAGTTCGGGGACAGGTAGGGAATTTCTCGCGCATCCTGGCCCTGCACGCCATAGATGCAGGTCACTTCGACACCCCCGATGCCGGCCTTGCGGTAGGACTCCAACTCTCGGGTGAGATTTTGCGGATCGACGGCGTTGCCCAGCCACCACCAGCGCGTCCAGGGACGCGCCGTGCGGGTAACGGCCGGCCAGGCAACCGGGGAGTCTTCAGCGGCGGGTTCGACAGCAGAGAGAGAGCCGGGGGAAAATCCCGACAGAGTTGAAAAGAGGATCGTGGCGAGAAGTCCGCGTTTTAGTGTGGAAGCGTTCACGACACCATCGTAACACGACTACCGCAAATGTCCGAAACGAAGAGACTTCAAAACGAGCCTGAAAGCCCATGGAACTTGTTCCATGGGAGTCCGCAAGCTATCATTCAGGCATGACTTCCGGAACCGAGGTTGCCTCGCCCATCGCATCGACCCCCGTTCGCGAGCGGGTGCTGGAGGTGATCAATCTAATCCGTCCCGCCGTGCAGGCGGATGGTGGCGACATCGAACTGGTCGATGTTTCACTGGATGGAGTCGTGCAGATTCGATTTCACGGCGCCTGCCATGGCTGCCCCAGCAGCACCATGACGCTTCAGGATGGGATCGAGAAAAATGTGCGGGAGCGCGTGCCGGAAGTGACGCGGGTGATTCCGGTGGTTTGAGGGATGTGGTCAGTAGTCAGTAGTCAGTAGTCAGAGGGAAACGGGGTACAGGCGGGCGTAATCTTGAAACCAAGTCGCGAATTTTTTCAAACCCTCGGCCATTGAGGTGCGGGGCTGATAGCCCAATTCCGCGTGCGACCTCGTCAAATCCGCATACGTTCTTTCCACATCGCCCGGTTGTTTTGGATGTCTTTGAATGATCGCCTTTTTGCCGATCGCGATCTCAATTCCTTGGATCAATGAAGCCAGATTGACCGGATCATTGCCGCCGAGATTGTAGAGGCGGTATCGGTCGCAATGGTCGAGCGCGGAGAGAATACCGGAGACGATGTCATCGACATAGGTGTAGTCGCGACTGGTGGAACCGTCGCCGAAGACGGGGATGGGTTTACCGTCGGTGATTAGCCGGGTGAATTTGTGAATCGCCAGATCGGGGCGCTGACGGGGCCCGAAAACAGTGAAGAAACGCAGACAGAAAATCGGCAGCTTGTACAGATGCCAAAACGCATGGCAAAGCAATTCCCCGCTGCGCTTGGTGGCGGCATAAGGGCTGATCGGTTCATCGACCGGGTCTTCCTCACTGAACGGCACTCGCGAGCCATTGCCATACACGCTGCTGCTGGAAGCGAAAAGAAATTTGCCCACCTTATTTTCCACGGCGGCCTGCAAAAGATTGGTCGTGCCTTCGATGTTCACCCGGCAATAGTGGGCCGGCCGTTCGATCGAAGGCCGCACTCCAGCCATCGCCGCCAGATGCAGGATGGCGGTCGGCTTGAGTTTGGCGATCAGCGCGGCGATGCGCGGGCCATCGGCAATGTCGAGTTCCTCAATCTCCAATCCATTGCCGACACATTTCAGATTCGCCTCTTTCCACGAACGGTCATAAAAATCCGAAAAATTATCGACCCCCACCACCTGATAGCCGCGATCGAGCAGTGCCTCAGCCGCGTGCGACCCAATAAAACCCGCCGCGCCGGTGACGAGGATGGTCTGCTTGTCGGTTTTATGTGGGATGGCTGCAACGTTAGACATATGAATAGCTTATCGGACGTTCCGGATATTTTCACGAATTGAGATTTAATATCGATGCGCACCCACGCCGGGATCGGAGCGTCAAGCGACGACCCGGATTCCGCGTCACCTCCTTAAAGGTCGAATATCCACCACCATCATCCCCGCCGCCCGCGCCGATTGAAGCCCCAATTCCGCATCCTCAAACGCGCAACACAAATCCGCATTCACATTCAACCGCTTAGCCGCCTCCAGGAAAATATCCGGCGAAGGTTTCCCATGCTTCACATCATCCGCCGTCACCAACGCCTGAAAATGTTCGAGCAATCCCAGAGCCGAAAGCGTCTTGGAACAAAGCGCCCGCGTCCCGCCCGTCGCCACCGCCATCGGCAATTTGCCCGCGTACCGCTCCACTAATTTCACCACCGGTTCGATCGGCCTGACGCGGGGAAGCAGCTCTTCAAACAGCGCATCCTTTCGCGCCGCCGTCTGACGAACCGGCATCGTGTACCCGTGCCGATCATTGAGCATTTCGATGATCGTGTGCGTGGGAATGCCGGCCATCTCATAGAACAAAGCTTCGGGGAAATCATGCCCATGCTCACCAAAAGCCGCGAGCCACGCCTCGTAATGCAACGGCATGGTGTCGGCGATGGTGCCGTCGCAATCGAACACCAACCCGCGAATGTGGGGAGGAATCTCTGTCATCAAAACTCCGGGTGAATTGAAAAGTTCGAGGATATTAACGGCGGAAACGTCGGGCGTCGATCAAACTCCTCCCGGTAAAAGAAAAAAGCGACCGCGATGGCGCGAAAGCACGAAGTGAAACGCGAAGGAATTCATCCGCTGGTTCCGATAATGTTTTTTGCGTCGCCGTGCCGATGACAGACTCAGGTAACCCTATGGATTTAGCAACCGTCATTGGCTTTGTGCTTGTTTGGGGCGCGGTCATCTTCTCGATGAATCACGCGTCGCACGGCCACCTCGAGGCCTATTTTAAGCCCGGCGAACTGTTTCTGGTGTTCGGCGGCGCACTCGGCGCCACCATGTGCTCGATGCCTCTGCACACGATTACCGGCGTGGGGAACTACGTCAAAAAATGGTTGTTCGACAAGAGCAGCCATATCGAGCATACGATCAAGGAGATGGTCGAGTACGCCGAAACCGCCCGACGGGATGGAGTGCTCGCGCTGGAGCAGGCCAGCCGAGAGGCACCCGATCCATTCCTTCGCCGGGGTCTACAACTGACCATCGACGGCACCGATCCGGAGATGATCGAGCGGATCATGCGGATCGAAATCGAAGCCATGCAGGAACGCCATAAGCACGGCAAACATTTTTGGGGCACGATGGCGAAGTTCGGCCCCGGTTTCGGGCTGATGGCCACTCTCATCGCCCAAGTCGCGATGTTCCGCAGCCTTGGCGGTGACGCCGGCCAGATCGGTCAGGCCTTGGCGATCGCCTTGGTCGGCACGCTCTATGGTTGTATGTTGCAGAACCTGGTTGCCGGCCCCATCGCCGAAAAATTAAGCGTCAAATCACACGAAGAAGCGTTCGCCAAAGAAATCGTCCTGCAGGGAATCCTAAGCATCCAGGCCGGCAACAACCCCCGCGTCGTCGAGATGCAGTTGCTCAGCTTCCTCAGTGCCAAACAACAGGCGGGGCTGGCGAAAGCTGCTTGAGAAGATGTCCGTGGTCCGCAGTCCGTGGTCCGTTGTTAAGATCGAAATTCGCAACTGGTAACTGACAACTGACAACTGACCAAAATCGAAAATGGCCAAAAGCTCCTGCAAATGTAAGAAGTCCGCCGAGTGCGAAGAGTGCCCGGAGTGGATCTTCACGTTCGCGGATCTCGTCATGCTGATGATGGGGTTTTTCGTGATCCTTTGGGTGCTCAAGCCCAACGGCGGCAAACCCGCGACGGCGGAGGCGGATGAAAAATGGCTCGAAGTCGTTGCGCAAATCCGCGAGGCCTTTAAATACCTGCCCGATTCCACGAGCAAAGATCCCGTGGACATGCACATCCTCATGAAAAAAATCGAGGAGATGGACCCGCTGAAAGGCAAGGGCGACGGTGGCGAGACCAAGCGCAAGCCGCACGGCGCGACCGGCACCGACCCCGAAACGCAGACGGTACGGCCAGGCAAGCAGGCCATCATCGGAGCGCGCGTGCAATTCCAATCCGGCAAAACCGAAATCGGCGAGGACGGAAAGCGGGCGATCGCGGAGATTGCCAAACTGATCCAAGGCCATCGCCAAATCTTCATCGTGAAGGGCCATGCCTCGCAGGATGAATCGATCGAAACAACCGGCGAAAAGGCCGATGCCGCATCACTGGCGCAGGGTCGCATGAAGCTGTCGATGCAAAGGGCGCAGCGGGTGGCGGACGATCTCATTGCCGCCGGAGTCAACCCGGAAGTGCTGCGGGTGCAGGGATGTTCCACGTTCGAGCCGGTGGTGCAACGGGCATACTCGAATGACATGAACGTGAAGAATCGCCGGGTCGAGATCGAGGGCAGCGACAGCCCGGTGAGCGATCGGCAGGACACCGCGAAAACAACGCATCAGCTTTCACCGGGGTTGAAGATCGAATCGGTGGCAACACCGTTGGAGACGATCGATCACCGGTGAATTTCGGCCTGTGAATAAATTCGTAGCATGGGCTACCAGCCCATGTTTTCTTCAGGCAAAAACGCGGGCTGGTAGCCCATGCTACGTTGGTTGCTGATGCCGATTGTTGATTTCCCCCACCATCGTGGTAACACCTTACCATGGCACAGATCAACGACAATTACCTGAAGCTCAAAGCCGGTTACCTTTTCCCCGAGATCGGCCGCCGGGTCGCCGCATTTGCGAAGGAAAATCCGGGCGCGAAAATTATCCGCATGGGAATCGGCGATGTGACCGAACCGCTGCCCCCGGCCGTCACCGAGGCGATGCACAAAGCCGTCGATGAGATGGCGAACCGCGCCACCTTTCGCGGTTACGGTCCCGAACAGGGTTACGACTTCCTTCGCGAAGCCATCGCTGCACACGATTTTCGGGCACGCGGCTGCGACATCGCCGCCGATGAAATCTTCGTCTCCGACGGCTCCAAGTGCGACACCGGAAACATCCTCGACATCTTCGGCGCGGAAAACACCATCGCGGTCACCGATCCTGTCTACCCCGTCTATGTCGACACCAATGTGATGGCCGGCCATACGGGTGACGCCAACGAAAAAGGCGAATACGCAAAGCTCGTCTACATCCGCACCACCGCCGAAAATAATTTTACGGCTGAAGTGCCTGATCGGAAGGTGGATGTCGTCTATCTCTGCTCGCCGAACAATCCCACCGGCACGGCGATGTCGAAGGAACTGCTGACGAAATGGGTTCATTACGCCCGGCAGAATCACGCGATCATCTTTTTTGATGCCGCTTACGAATCGTATATCAGCGACCCGTCCATCCCGCACTCGATCTATGAAATCCCCGGCGCGAAAGAGGTGGCGATCGAGTTCCGCAGCTTCAGCAAATTGGCGGGGTTCACCGGGACGCGCTGCGCCTTCACCGTCGTGCCGAAAAATCTGAAAGGCCGTGCGCCCAATGGCGAAGAGGTCGAGATTTACAAGCTGTGGAATCGCCGCCACACGACGAAGTTCAACGGCGTCTCCTACATCACCCAGCGCGGCGCGGAAGCCGTCTATTCCACCGCCGGTCAAAAACAAGTGCGCGACCTCGTCAGTTTCTACATGGCCAACGCCAAAATCATCCGGGAAAGCCTCACCCAAATGGGCCTGAAAGTTTTCGGTGGAATCAACGCCCCCTACGTCTGGCTCGCCACCCCCGGCAGGATGACCAGTTGGCAGTTCTTCGATCACCTGCTGAAGGAAACCAACGTCGTCGGCACCCCCGGCAGCGGTTTCGGGGCGGCGGGCGAAGGATACTTCCGCATCAGCGCGTTCAATAGCCGGGAGAATGTGAATGAGGCGATGGGGAGATTGCGGGAGAAGATTAAAGTGTGAGTTTAGTCGTACACCTCGCGCCGATGTCCGACTCGCCAGTTAAGAAAATGCGGTTGAACTCTGCGACATTTTTAAATCTGAATGCTTCTCCCGTGCGAAGCGTGGAAGACTCCATGCGGCGAACCCACGAAGTAACACGAAGAGGAAACACGAAGAAGAGCATTCACACTTTTTTTTCGTGTTCTTCCTTCGTGTCCCTTCGTGGGCGAATTCTTCCGCGACCCCTTCTCGCGCGAGGGAAGGCGGAGAGGAGAAAGCCGGAAATCAGAAAAAAGTCCAAAGGCGAAAAAAGTTAAGTTCGAAACGGAGCGGAACAACGCCCTAAACGCTTTGCGGATTTTAGGCTTTCTTCCGTTTCTTCCTTTGGAGCTTTTTTCTGATTTCTGGTTTCGAGTTTCTGATCTCGCCCTCCACCACCGCCTCCGGGATCGCCTCAATCACATCCCTTGCCAGCGCACACCGTCGACCCAATCGCTTCCCCGCAATTTCCCCCGCCAAGCCGTGCAGATGAACCGCCAGTGTCGCGGCGTCGAAGCGGTCCATTCCCTGGGCCAGCAGGCAGCCGATCATGCCGCTCAGCACATCACCGGTTCCGGCTTTGGAAAGTGTGCTGTCGCCGGTGTGGTTGATGTACACCCGCCGTCCATCGGTCACGACCGTTCGATGGCCTTTCAGCACAATCACCTGTCCAAACGCCCGCGCGGCTTCCGTGGCGATGGCGATTCGACCCTCATCGTCGGCGGGCACTTCGGTTCGACCGAATAGTGGGGCCAGTCGGCCCATCTCGCCGGGATGCGGGGTCAGCACGGCGTGGGCGTTGAAGGAGCCCGGCCACTTCTTTCCCACCGCGAGAAGATTCAATCCATCGGCATCGACGACCATCGGTTTTGCCAGTTGAATCAGCCGCATCAACCGGGTTTTTGCGACAGCGGCGTGACCCATGCCGGGGCCGATGACGATCGCATCCGCCTTCGTGGCCGCGTCTAATAAGGCGGCGAGATCCGGTGTGTTTGCCAGTCCCAATCCCACCAGTTCCGGCGTGATCGAAAGGCAGATCGACAGCACCGATTTGGCGATGGCAACCTGCACCAAGCCGCTGCCCATCCGCAGCGCCGCCGTGCCGGCGAGGGCGGGCGCGCCGATCATCTGGTCGTTACCGCCGACGATCAGCACGCGCCCGAAGATTCCCTTGTGTCCGTCCACCGGACGACGGGGAAGCACAGCGGGTTTGGAGATCATGACGATCATTGCTTTTGCCACGGTGAATTCCTCCGTTGTTCGCAACAGTCAACATGAAGTGATTATTTTTTAGCGGCTGTGCCGAAGGCACGCGTTTTATT
>JANXVV010000182.1 GCA_025351525.1 Humisphaera sp.
TCTCGGAGTACCGCGACCTGTGGCACCGGGCTGATCAGTTCGTCAATGATCACAAAAATATCGGCGAACCGAACTTCGGCAGCGGAAATTTCTTGCACTTCGTGTTCCATGGCACTCTAGAAGTTTAAATGCACCTAACGCAACCCCGCCAGCGATGCAATTGCCGCGCGAAGTACTTGAAGGCATATCTGCGCCGTATGCTTGTCTGGATGAAATTCACAGCAAATCTGCTGGTGGGGATGGATGTAATTTCTGAAGTCCCGGAGCACATGGCCGAATTTCTTCACATCCAGTGACAGCAGGCCAACGTCATGCGCGGCGTCAATCAATTGGAACAGCTTCCAATCGTGTATTGCCATCAATTTGCCCGCCTTATCCTTGGGGGCACAGGCAGATCCATTGAACTCGGCTATCCTGCAACTGGCAACGCCTAACAGCATTCCCTCCAGAATACTCCCGCAGAGAATCACGACGGCTAGGGGGGCGTCATGTTGCAGACACTGGATCGCCTCCGAGTAACGCGAACGAATAATCTGTAGCATCATCGCGTCCAACGGAAGTCTATTAAGCGATTCCTCTCCAAAATTCTTGCGGAGAAATACGGTTTCAGCATCGTCGTCACGCGATGCTACGCCGGAAAGTCGCCCTACACTTACCCTGCATGCTGCGTAGCATACGGAGTCCTTCTCAGTTTTCCTTGGGGAGTTGCAATAGTTCCACACTTGCAGCAATTCCGCAAGAAGTTTTCCAACGATCGCGTCTGACTCGATCTCCCAGAATGTCCTCATACGCTTCGCCTTTGAGTCCCCTTTTATGGTGTAACGCTGAGAATTTATGTCTATATTGACGGTTTCACGAAAGAGTGCTGAAAAGGTGGCGTTGTTGTAGTCCAACACATATCCATTCGCCATGCCTAAAAGATCTTCTAACTGCCTTTTCTCCAAATCTTTCAACGTGCTCATCAGAACACCTCCACATGCGGTTAGCGCGGCTTTTTGTTTGCCGCAACCTTCGGTTTTGCGGGCATAGGTTTTGTCAGTGCCCAGCATAATCTTGTTCAAAAGCATTGCGGACGCAAACGGGAAAAACTGCCCCAAATTAAATTTGGATTCGGAGCGCGGCGAGTTCGCATCCGCTCAACGATTGTACTACCTCGGAGGTTGAAGAATTACGACCCGTGACGGCGCGTCGGCGTTCGTCGGCAGAAATGCGGAACAACGCAATCGGGGCGTGAGCACAGCTACAAGTTTTAGGGACCGATCGGCGGGCGCAGCGGCGCCGGGTATTCGTCGTGAACTCTTGCTCATGCCCTCGACAGTACCCGCTTTCTCCCCGATCCTTCCCTCCAATAAACCTCGCCCCAATATTGAACCGCCGCCCCGCGCCCCACGGCCAATGCGCCTGCACGCGCGGCGGAGCGGGGGTGGGTGACCCCGTCCGGTTTCCTTCCCCGGTGAGGGAAGGGCGGGAGGGTGGTTCTTCCTTCTTTATGCCGCGTATGGAAGGATGAATGCGGCATATTTGAGGGTGAACGCGGCATATTTAAGGATGAACGCCGCGTATTTGAGGGTGAACGCCGTGTATTGAGGGATGAACGCCGCGTATTGAGGGGTGAACGCCGCGTATTGAGGGATGAACGCCGCATATTGAAGGGTGAACGCCGCATTCGTAAGGATGAATGTTCCGTTCATCAGGATGGAGGCAGCGTTCGTGAGGAAGGCACCCGGCCATCCGCGCCCATCGAATGACGAATTCACGAAATTCGAATTCACGAATCAATCGCGAATGACGAATGAACGAATGACGAAACGAAATCCTTGTTTCATCATTTCCCCGTTCGTTATTCGTCATTGATTCGTGAATTCGAATTTCGTCATTCGTCATTCCCCCGGCGCCGTACTCAAGGGACAGAGACGTGGCCGGGGGGGAACACGGCATTGGGCAAAGGCGCTTTTCCCCGCACTTTGTGAAATCCGTCCCCGGTCTCCTTGCAAACCCCGCGTTCCGTTCTTAGACTTTCCCGCTTTCCGAAGGAACCCGTTTCGACCCATGCCGACCACGCTCTTCATCCCCGCCGCCGCGAACGCGATTCTCAACCCATTGGTGGTGATGGTGCTCTGCGGATTCGCGGGCATCGCCACCGCGATGATGCTGCCCGGCCGCCGCGAAGCCTCGTGGGCCAGGGTGGGCGGGGTGGTGGCGCTGGCGGTGGGACTGATCTTCAGCGCCCTGCTGATTCGATACACCGCCACCGTCAGCCCCGAGGGCATGGGAATTTATTTCTGGGTCTTCTCGGCCATCGCCATCATCAGTGCGGTGCGGGTGGTCACCCACCCGCGTCCGGTGTACGCGGCCCTGTATTTCGTGCTGACGGTGCTGGCGAGCGCGGGATTGTTCGTGCTGCTGTGGGCGGATTTCATGGCCGCCGCCCTGGTGATCATCTACGCCGGGGCCATTCTGGTGACCTACGTGTTCGTCATCATGCTGGCCTCGCAGGCGGCTCCGGATGCGGCGACGATTGCCGGGCAGGCGGATTATGACGATGTCAGCCGGGATCCGCTCGTGGCGGCGGCGATCGGGTTTGCGCTCATGGGGATGCTGCTGTTTGTGATCTTCGACAAGGCGGAGGGGGTCAATCGACCGGTCAAGCCTTTGAATCACAAAGTGTACGTGCAGGATGGCAGCGACCACCCGCCGCTCGCCCCTTATGACGGCACCACGCAGCAGCTCGGTCAGTATCTGTTCAACGATCAGACGATCAATCTGGAGCTGGCGAGTTTGATCCTGACCGTCAGCATGGTCGGGGCGATCGTCATCACCCGCCGGCGGATCGTCAGCACGGATTTCGGCGATGAATTCGTCGAAACCCCGGAACCTGAAACCCTGCACGGCCCGGCGACTCCCGTGAACGACAACCCGCACAGCATCCCCGTGTACGGCACCCAAAACCCACGTGCCAAGGCCTATCCGGAGCGGTGAGACGGAATTATGGAAACGCTCGCGTTGCAACATTATCTGGCGGTCGGCGCGATCCTGTTCGGGATCGGGCTGATCGGTTTCATGTGCCGTCGAAATCTGATCGTCATGTTTCTCTGCACGGAACTGATGTTTCAGGGCGTGGCGATCAACCTGGTGGCCTTCGGGCATTTCTGGGGCAACTTCAGCGGCCAGGCCTTCACGATTTTCGTGCTGGTGATCGCGGCGGCCGAGGCATCGTTGGCGCTGGGCCTCGTGGTCCTGCTGTTCCGTCAGAAAAATACGCTCGACGCCGATGCCTGGCGTGAGTTGAAGGGTTGATGCGTTCGTAGCATGGGCTACCAGCCCATGTATTTATTTTAGAAACGTGGGCTGGTAGCCCATGCTACGAAAAGTAGTTTGCAAACTATGTCCGATCTTTTCGCTTTCCAACACGCCTGGCTCATCCCGCTGCTGCCGCTGCTGGGCGCGCTGCTGGCGGGGTTTCTCGGGGCCAGGTTTCTCAAGCGGCAATCGCATTGGCCGATCTGGCTGGGGGTGGGTGCCAGCGCGGTGTTGTCGTTCTCGCTGCTCTTTGGCATGTTGGCACTGTGGACGAAGGGACGCGAAAGCTCGGTTCGCGAACCGGCCGGCAAGTGGACGGTGGAACAGGCGAATCTGGAACGCGCCGCCGCCCGGGATCGCGGCGAGTCTAAGTCCGTCCCTTTGGCGCGCTCCATCAAATGGTTCGACTGGATTCTGGCCGGGGGATCGGATGCCTCCCACAAGTCCTACCCCGACAATGATATCCGCTCCGCCGATGGCACGGTGAATCCGCTGCGTCCCTTCCATGTGGAAGCCGGGGCGTGGATCGACCCGCTCACCGCGGTCATGCTCTGCGTGGTCTGCGGCATCGGGTTCTTCATCACCGTGTTCGCCGCCGGATACATGAAGGGCGAGAGCGGGTACTTCCGGTTCTTCGCCTACCTGGGATTGTTCCTGTTCTCCATGACCATCCTCGTGATGGGCAACAACTTCGTCATGCTCTATCTGGGCTGGGAAGGCGTGGGACTCTGTTCCTACCTGCTGATCGGCTACTACTACGAGAAGCCCGCCGCGCGCGAGGCGGCCAAAAAAGCGTTCCTCGTCAACCGCATCGGCGACTTCGGTTTCGGCCTGGGAATCATGCTCTGCTTCCTGGCCTTCGGCACCGTAAGCTACTACGGCAACGGCCCGCATACCGGCAGCGGCGTGTTGGACATGGCGATGGCCGCCCAGCTTCCCGGCGGGCAGATCACCCCCTTCCAGCAGACCGCGCTCAAATGGATCCCCTTCCTGTTGATGATCGGCGCGTTCGGCAAAAGCGCGCAGTTCCCACTCTACGTCTGGTTGCCGGATGCGATGGAGGGGCCCACCCCGGTCAGCGCGCTGATCCATGCCGCGACGATGGTGACCGCCGGTGTCTATATGATCGCCCGGTGCAGCACGCTCTTCGTGCAGAATGAGGCGGCGCTCATCACCATCGCCTTCGTGGGGGCCTTCACAGCGCTGTTCGCGGGTTCCATCGCCCTACGACAGTTCGACTTGAAAAAGGTCTTCGCCTACTCGACGGTCAGTCAACTGGGTTTCATGTTTGTCGCGGTCGGCGTGCTGGCACCGGTGGCCGGGGTGTTCCACCTCATCACCCACGCCTTCTTCAAAGCCCTGCTGTTCCTCAGTTGCGGCGTCATCATGCACGCGATGTCGGGTGAACTGGACATGCGGAAATTCAGCGGCCTGAAGCGGGTGTTGCCGAAGACCCACGTGTTGATGCTCATCGGTTGTCTCGCATTGGCCGGGATATTTCCGTTCAGTGGATTCTTCTCCAAGGACGAAATCGTCGGAGCGGCGTTCCATCACAATACGCTGCTTGGGCTGGTCCTGCTGTTCACCGCGTTCCTGACGGCGTACTACACCTTCCGACTCTACTTCCGGGTCTTCCAGGGTCCGGAGATTCTGCCCGAAGCCCCGGCCCACGCTTCGCACGGGCATGGGGGCGACGAGCATGGTTCCCACAACCACGAGCCCTGGTCGATGATGTTGCCGTTATTCGTGCTGGCGATCGGCGCGATTCTCGCCGGGGCGTTGAACTGGCCGGAACGGGAGCGGTCGCTGGGCACGTTCCTATACGAAAGCCCCTCGTTCCAAAACGGCGCAGTCATCGCCGACATCGCCTTTACAAGGTTGGGGGGCAAACCGGTGGACCTGTCCGCCTTTGGCCGACGCGAAGCCGATGAGGCCGCGATGGGCCACGAGCCTCCGTTCACCCCGATCATGGGAATCAGCCTGATCGTCGCCCTGTGCGGCGTATGGTTGGCGTATCGCAACCACCTGAAAGACCGCGCCGCCGCCGAACGCCTCGCCCGCAAACTGGGTGGCCTGACGACATTGCTCGAGGGCAAATACTGGATCGATGAAATCTACGAAAATGCGATCGTGGAACCGCTGAAGAAACTGGGCCGCGCGTTCTTCATCATCGATCAGATGGTGGTCGACGGCGTCGTATGGATGATCAGTTTCATCCCCCAGGCCACCGGTTTCGCGTTGAAACTCACCACCCAGCGAGGCTACCTCCAAGGCTACGCCGCCTCCATGCTGTTTGGTGTATTGGTGATCTTGCTGCTTATTTTTTGGTAAGAGAGTTGCGAATGGTCAGTGGTCCGTCGTCAGTGGTCAGTTGTAAATACCACTGACCACTGACGATGGACCACTGACAACGGACCCCTGACAACCATGCTCGTTCTACTACTCATCATCCCCTTGTTCGGTGCCGTCATCGGCACGGTGTTGCCGAACCCGCGCTTTGCGAAGGTCTGGGCGCTGTCAGTCAGTCTGGCGACGCTCGGCGTGGCGCTTCTGGTGGTCGGCCGATTTGATTTTCATCCGAAGGTGGAGCCTCACAACACCGCCGCGTCGATCCAGCTTCGCTTCGGGGCCTCGCCGGGGTCTGAAGCCACCACCGGGGCGTACACTCTGTCACCGATCGGGGTCAGCTTCAGTCTGGGAATCGATTCGATCAGCCTCTGGCTGGTCCTGCTCACCGTCTTCCTCACCCCCCTCGCCATCGCGGCCAGCTTTGAAAGCATTCAAGCCCGCACCAAGGAATACTACGCCTGGATGCTGGTGCTGCTGGCCTGCATGCTGGGGGTCTTCATCGCCCGCGATCTGGTGCTGTTTTACGTCTTCTTCGAACTCACGCTGATCCCGATGTTCTTCATCATCGGGCTATGGGGCGGGCCGGATCGGCGTCGGGCGGCGGGAAAGTTCTTCCTGTTCACCTTCACCGGTTCCGTCTTCACGCTCGCGGCGATCATCTACCTGGGGATGCACGCCGGCAGTTTCTTCATCAGCGATGTGGTTCACTATGCCCAGACTTCGCTCGGCGGACCCGCACACACCACCACCCGCCTGCTGCTTGCCCTCGGTTTGCTCGCGGGTTTTGCGGTGAAAGTGCCGCTCTTCCCGGTTCACACCTGGCTGCCCCTGGCCCATACCGAGGCGCCCACCGCCGGCTCGGTGATCCTGGCGGGCGTGTTGCTCAAGCTGGGCACCTACGGCCTGCTCCGGTTGGCCATCCCGATCGGTTTCGTCGGCAACACCGCTCCGGTCATCACCGGCCTCCTGCAACTCATCGGCCTCCTCTGCGTCGTCGGAATCATCTACGGCGCTTTGGTAGCCTGGGTCCAGCAGGACATCAAAAAACTGGTGGCCTACTCCTCCGTCAGCCATCTGGGTTTCTGCGTGCTCGGTTTGGCGGCGCTCAACACGATCGGCATCCAGGGCTCGGTCCTCTACATGATCAACCACGGCCTGAGCACCGGGGCTTTGTTCCTTGTCATCGGCATGATCTATGACCGCTACCACACTCGTGACATCAACCAACTCTCCGGCCTCGCCAAGCGGATGCCCATCCTTGCCTTCTTCTTCGTATTGTTCGCAATGAGCAGCATCGGACTGCCGGGCCTCAACGGTTTTACCAGCGAATTTCTTACGATTCTCGGCGCGTTCACCAGCCATACGCTTGGCATTAAGTATGGCGTGTTCACCGCGCTCGGCGTGATTCTCGGCGCGGTCTATATGCTGCACATGGTCGCCTGCGTCATTTGGGGCCCGCTAAAAACGCCCGAACTCAATCACGGTCATGATGAATCCCATGGAGATGAACATACGCACACGGTTCCAGGCGATATCAACGCCCGCGAAATTGCGATTCTCG
>JANXVV010000303.1 GCA_025351525.1 Humisphaera sp.
GTACCGCGACCTGTGGCACCTTACACTCGGAAAATTCACGCGATCAAAACACGCGTAGTCTCAAACTGCTCTAAACTCGCTCACCGAACGTGCCCATTCCCCTGAACCACCCATTTATAGGTTGTCAGATCGTTCGCGCCCATCGGTCCCCGGGCGTGCATTTTGTCGGTGCTGATGCCGATCTCGGCTCCGAGGCCGTATTCACCCCCATCGGCGAAACGGGTGCTGGCGTTGACGATCACACTGGCGGAGTCGACGGCTTTCACGAACGCGTCGGCAGCGGTCATGCTCGCGGTCAGGATCGCATCCGTGTGATGCGACCCGTGCTCGTTGATATGCTCAACCGCTTCCTCCAGTGAGTCGACGACTTTGATGCCGATGACGAAGGCGAGATATTCGGTGTCCCAATCCTCCGGGGTGGTGGGTTTGGCGGGGGGGTAAAGTGCGTGGGTGCGTTCATCGCCGCGGATTTCAACGTTCTGAGCCGCGAGATCTTCACAGACTTTTTCCAACAGGCGCGGGGCGGCGTCCTTGTGAAACAGCAGGTGCTCGACCGCGTTGCAGACCGCGCCGCCGGGATAGCTCGTCTTGGCATTCACGCAGATTTGGCGAACCTCGTTTTCCATCGACATCGTCGCGGCATCCACATAGATATGGCAGTTGCCGGTAAAATGCTTGAGCACCGGGATCGTCGATTCTTTCACGACCGTGCGGATCAGCGCTTCACCACCTCGGGGGATGACCAGGTCGATATATTTGTCTAGTTTTAACAACGGAGAAATCAGTGCGCGATCGGTGTGCGCCACCAATTGCACCGCCGCCGGATCGATGCCGGCGGCTTTTAATGCATCGGCGATGATCTTCGCGATCGCCTGATTGCTGTGAAACGCTTCCTTGCCTCCCCGCAGAATGATGGCGTTGCCGCTTTTGATGCAGAGGGCGGCGGCATCGCTGGTGACGTTGGGACGGCTTTCATAAAAAAAGCAGACGACACCGATCGGCACGCGCATTTTGCTGATGCGCAAGCCGTTCGGGCGGACATAGCCTTCGATGATCTGACCGACCGGATCGGTCTGTGCGGCGATCTGCTCGACACCCTCCGCCATCGAGTGAATCCGCTTCTCGTTCAGCTTCAACCGTTCGATCAGCGCAGGAGCAAGGCCGGCGGCATGGGCGGCCTCCAGATCTTTGGCGTTCGCCGCGATCAGGGCGGAGGCGCTTTCGCGAATCGATGAAGCGATCTGCCGCAGCGCCGCGGTCTTGGTCGCGCCATCGAGCGACACCAGTTGCCGCGACGCACGTCGGGCGGACTTGCCGAGGGATTCAACGTAGGGTTTCCAATCGTCCATCAAACTATTCCTTCGCCCGTTCGGTCAGCGTGAAATCTACGGTGTAGGCTTCGGGTTCGCTCACCACGCGCACGTCTTTTGGCAGCGTGAAGTAAAGCCGTTTCTTACGGGCGGCACCGCCCGCCTGATCGATGTCTTCCGGGGTCAGATCAAGGTGTGCCTTGGGTTTGAACTCATTGTTTTTGAGTTGATCGATCTGATCCTGCGGGCCAACCACATGTATGCGGGGCACGGTCAGGGGTTTGAAGTCCAGACGGTAGCCGTTGTGAATCGGCAGGGGGGCATCCGCGAAAATGGCGATCGATTCCAAATCCATTTCCGCCTCGGGCTTTTTCACCTCGAATGAAACGGTGATGGTCTGCGGTTCGACGGTGATCTGCTCGCCTTTGAATGCGGTGAAGACAGGCACACCGGAAACTTCGTGCGGACCGGGTTGATTCAGCGAGGTCAGTTTTGAAAAATCCGCGATGACGAACAATTTCGACGGATCGGTTTCTTTGAACACGCGGCCAGGCGCGCGAACGTTGATCTTGGACGGAATGAAACGCACCTCCTGAACGTTCGCGATATTAGGAGGCTGTTTGACATCGAGCGATTGAATTTCAAAGTCGTCGAGATCGACCTGCAACGTGGCGGGAACAATTTGCGTCACACTGATCCCTTGCCGGGTGAACAGCGGATTGTTGACGATATACCGGGACGTTTCGAGCGACGATTCACCGCGCGGGAGCTTGGGATCAACATAAATTCGCAAAGCCTGATCGGGATTCCCGGACTGCAACTCGTACTTGACGCGATCGACGAGGGTGCGCGGGCCGCTGAGCGTCGCAGTGACGTTTCGGTCGGCGGGTGCTTTTAAGGTGATGATGCGACTGCCGTCGGTGGTGCGAACCTCGATGGGGATGGAGACATTGGGCTCCGTGCGGGCCTGCTCTCGCTCGGCGTAAATCCAGATCAGGATGGTGAGCGGGGCGACCCAGGCCAGCGTCTTAAGGATATCGATCAATTTTTCCGAGCCGGGAAATCGACTGCGCGGGGTGCCGTAGTCGAGCGTTCCCAGACCGGCTTTTCGCGCGGGTTCGGTCGGGAGCGGAGAGATTGGGGTTAAGTCGGCCATGAGGGTACCGTCGATGAACTGCTTTCAAACTGATATCGAATGCGGGCAATTATCATTCTGAGGATTTGTGAAATATTTGTAGCATGGGCTACCAGCCCATGTTTTCCAATTGGAATCATGGGCTGGTAGCCCAAGCTACGACGATTTTACGCCGCCGCTTTGCGAACGGGCCGGCTATCGCTGCGGCCAAGCAGTTCGATGAGCAGTTCGCGAAGCCGATCCGGGGTGATTTTCCGGGTCAGCACCCCGCGCTCGGCGATGCTGATATCCCCGGTCTGCTCGGAGATCACCACGATCACCGCATCGGTTTCCTGACTCAAACCCACCGCTGCCCGATGGCGACTGCCGAGGCCCTGTTCAAGATCGCCCACCTCGGCCAGGGGGAACTGAACGGCGGCGTACATCAGGCGTCCGTTGCTGATAATCACGCCCAGATCATGCAGGGCGGAGTTCGGATAGAAAATGGTGTTCAACAATGGAGCGGTGACATCGGCATTGATCCTCGTGCCATTTTCCGCGACGTTAGCCAGGGGAATTTCCCGCTCGATGGCCACCAACCCACCGATCTTTCGGCGCGACAGAAACGCGGCGGACTCGACCAGCGCTTCGATCTCATCATTATTCTGTTCGCCAAATCGCTGGAAAAGACGCGTCTCACCGAGACGCATGAGCGCCCGCCGCAGTTCGGGTTGGAAGACCACGATGATGACGAACGAGGCCGCGACGACCAGTTTATCGTACAGAAATTTAACGCGCTGGAGTCCGAATCGATCTCCGAGAAGCGTGACGATGAGGTAGAGGGCGATCAGCAAAAATACAATGCCCTTGAGCAATCGCGCCCCGCGCGTGCCGCGGAGAAATCGGACGACCCAATAGACGACGGTTCCGATCAGCAGCCATTCGACGAAAATCTGCCACCAGGGGTAGCTGCCGAAGGCGCGGACGAAGTCGCCGAAATTGAACAGTTGCTGAGGCATCCAGTTCCTATATATCGCAAAAGGGTCGCTCAAACTATTGAAGAGTGCCGAATTATCTTCAGAAACCCTTTCGGATAGCCTCGGTCATGCGGACGACCTTCGACATGGGTCCGACATCGTGGACACGCAGGATGGAGGCGCCGTTAGCCACGCACCAGGAAATGGTGGCGGCGGTGCCGAACAGGCGATGCGAGGGCTCGTCCTCACCGGTGATTTTTCCCACAAAACTCTTGCGGCTGGTTCCCAGAACCAATGGGTGACCGAGGTCGGTCAATTGTTTCAGTTGCCGTAGCACGGTCAGATTATGCTCGAGACCCTTGGCGAACCCGATGCCCGGGTCGAGCAGGATATGATGCGGGGCCATGCCGGCGGCAACGGCGGCATCGCGACGGTCGGATAGATGGCGGTACACTTCGGCGACGACATCGCGGTACTCGGTCATTTGTTGCATCGTGGCCGGTTCGCCGCGCATGTGCATGAGGATGATCGGAACGTGCAATGTCGCGACGAGCGGCAGCATGTCCGGATCGTCCAGTCCGCCGGAAATGTCATTGACGAGATGCGCCCCGGCGTCGATGGCGGCGGCGGCGACTGCGGCGCGGGTGGTGTCGACGGACAACAACACCGGCGCGTCGCGCAGTTCGCGGATCACCGGCACGATTCGCCGAATTTGTTCTTCGGCATTGATGCGGGGCGCACCGGGGCGGGTGGATTCACCCCCGATATCAATCAGATCAGCCCCATCGGCGATCATTCGGCGGGCGTGATCGTCGGCTTGCTTCGGGTCGGCGTAACGTCCGCCGTCGCTGAAACTGTCGGGGGTGACGTTGAGAACGCCCATGACCAAGGAGGAGCGGTCCACTGACAATAACCAAGCTTCAAAATCGTGCGGCGTCATTGGGTTCCGAAATTTATTTCAAGCAGATCTCCAAGCCGGGCCGGAGCGGCGAGTGCAACGAGCTGCGCAGTCCCGGATGGCACCGCACCGGCGAAGAATCCGGGCTTGCGCAGTTCGCTGCCGCTCACCGCTCCAACCCGGCTTGTTCGAGAATGATGAACATCCGCACCGCGCACCTTAAACCCAACCCGATCTTCCTAAAGATGTGCAATGAACGCCATGGAGGTGAAGAAGTTGTTATTTATTACGGGATAGTTGTGAGCGAGTACAAACAGCAAATGGCATCCCAAGGAATCGAAAAGTCTTGCTTTCAACTTCCTCACTAACCACTTCCTCACTAAAAACTTCCTCCCTCACTCCACCAAATTCTTCTCAAACACCACCAGATTATCCGCGTGGGTTGAATCCCAGCGGATGCCGACGATATCGAAGCCGAGGGTGACGGCAAAGTGGACGAATTCGCGCTGGTGGTTCATGCACTCGCAGCGGATGTATTCGTAGCCGTGGTCTTTGGCCCAGGCCTGCTGGGCTTCCTGCAATTGGCGTCCCACACCATGACGGCGGACGTCGGCATGAACCCCGCCCAGCCAGTGGTAAAACATCCCGGGCTTCAGCTCGAAACCGACCCAGAAACCCACGGGCTTGTCATCCATGCGGGCGATGAGGGTGAGGATATTGTAACGGCCCATGAAGCGGCGCTTAAAAAAATCGACCTCTCGTTTAGGGCGGAACATGGAGTTGTACAAATCGACCGCCGCGGGAAGCAGCCGGTCATCGGCGATGATAATGTCAGCCTGAGCCACGGACGAAGACCTCCAGGAAAGCGCGGAGAAAGTTCCATCGATCAGTTTATTGTTTAACCGTCTCGCTTGCGAGGCGCGTCTGATCCGTTATCCCGGAAGACGCGCCTCGCAAGCGAGACGGCTAAATAAGAAGAGACGAAAATTTTAGAAATTATCCCGGTGTCGGCAAAGGCCCGCCGCCAACGCCTGGGGTCGGGATCACATCCGGTTCGACAACGCTCAAACCAGGTTGGATCGTGACGCCGCGCTTTCCTTCCTGATCGAGCAGATCGCCGACGGTCGGCTTGGTCAGCCGCTCGCCTTTCATCACCCGATCCACATCAATCGCATCCAACGTCTCAAACTGCATCAACGCCTTGGCCAGCGCTTCGATCTGAACCTTGTTCGATAACAGAAGCTGATTGGTCTCTTCGTAAAGTTTGTCGATCAGCTTCTTAACTTCTTCATCGATGGCTTTGGCGGTGTCCTCGGAATATTCCTTACCGCCGCCCATATCCATGAAGCTGGGTTTGTTTTCATCTTCGCCGTAATAGACGAACCCGAGGCGTTCGTTCATGCCCCAGTCGCGGACCATCTTGCGGGCCAGCCCGCTGGCCTGACGAATATCGCCGGTGGCCCCGGTGTTGATATCACCGCAGAACATTTCCTCGGCAATTCGGCCCCCGAAGCAGACCTTCATAAAGGCGATGCACCAGTTGCGGGAATAGCTGGTTCGATCCTTTTCGGGCAGCGCCATCGTCGCTCCGCCATAGTTGCCGCGCGGGATGATCGTAACCTTATGAATGGGGTCGGCATCGGGCATCAAGTACTGCACGACGGCATGACCTGCTTCATGATACGCGGTAGCCAACTTGTCTTTCTCATCGATCACACGGCTCTTCCGCGCACGGCCCCAGCGCACTTTGTCGCGCGATTCTTCCAGGTCATCCTGCTCGATGAATTCCTTGCCGGCGAGCGTGGCGTGCAGCGCGGACTCATTGATGATCGCCGCCAGATCGGCACCGCTGAAACCGGGTGTGGCCCGGGCCAGCCGCATCAGATCGACCTTCGGCCCCAGCTTTACCTTGCGGCTATGGACCTTCAGAATCTCCATTCGGCCTTTGACATCCGGCAACGGCACGTAAATCTGCCGGTCGAATCGACCCGGTCGAGTCAATGCAGGATCCAGCACGTCAACGCGGTTCGTCGCGGCACAGACGATCACCTGTTCATTCGTTTCAAAGCCGTCCATCTCCACGAGGATCGCGTTGAGCGTTTGCTCGCGCTCATCGTGGCCACCGCTGGAGAAGCCCGAACCGCGACGACGGCCCACTGCATCGATTTCATCCAGGAAAATGATGCACGGGCTGTTATCTTTGGCTTGTTTGAAAAGATCGCGAACTCGACTGGCACCCACGCCGACAAACATCTCGACGAAGTCCGAACCGGAGATGGAGAAGAACGGCACATCCGCCTCCCCCGCAATGGCCTTGGCAAGCAAGGTTTTGCCGGTGCCGGGTTCACCCACCAACAACACACCGCGGGGGATTCGGCCACCGAGCCGCTGAAATTTCTTCGGATTCTTCAAAAACTCGACGATCTCCATCACTTCGTCTTTGGCCTCTTCGATGCCCGCCACATCATCGAAAGTGACGTTCGTATGTTCCTTGCTGGTGATGCGATGCTTACTACGGCCAAAGTTCCCGAGCATTCCACCCGCTCCGGAACTGTTGCGAAGCTGGCGGAGGATGAAGAACCAGACGAAACCGAACAGCACCAGCCAGGGAATCAGCGGCACGATCAGGGAGGTGAGAAGGCTGCCGCCGTTCTCGATCTTAACGCTGGCTTTGTTGACGAGGCCGGCGTTGGTATCGAGCACCCACTTCATCACATCGAACGGCTGAGATCCCGCGAGAACTTCAGTGCGGAACATCTCCACTTTGCTGATGCCGGGAAGGCTGACTGCGTCGCGAAACTTGCCGCGAATGGTGTCGCCCTCCAGCGTGACGACTTCCACGTTGGCATTTTTGAACTGCTGCTGGAATTCGCTGATGTCAATATTGACGCTGCTGCCGCGTCCTTTGTTACCGAAAAAAATATACAGCATCACCGCGACGGCGATGAAGAGAATCCATCCAAAAAGTCCTCGGCCAAGTTTAAGGCCCCCGCCATTCGGGCCGGCACCGGGTGTGGTGGGACGGCCATTTTTGCGGGGGGTACGATCGGGTCGCTGTTCTGCCATAGGAACGGTTCCTGAAGAAACGTTTGCTCGATGAATCGGGGTCTCGCACCGATCAATTCGCACATGATACGGGAGAGTGGCACTGCTTTTCCACCCTTCCTCACCAATCCGCCTGCATTTCCTGCACAATCCCCAACGCCAGTTTCTCGACGGCCTGCTGCGAACCGACAAATTCCCCTTCGCCAAGCGTCGGGTAAAATGAAGCCGTCTGCTGAAAGTTTTTCCGCTCCATCAATATCCGCCCGGAACGCAAATCCTTCCAGACGAAATTCACCGTCACCGTCATCAACTGCTCCTGCGGAATTCCCTCCACGAACGAACGGCTGAGATTACTGACATCCACTTTGGACACTTCCCCTTCCAGAATCGTATCCGCGTGATCCCGATCCACCACCTTGTAAGGAGAGTGCGCCTCCAACTGATTGATCACCGCTTTGGACAACTCAAATTCCACCCCCCGGCGAAAATCGCGACTGCCGAAGATCGGGATCGCCACCGTTTGCACGTCCTCGCGATAGAGGGAGTGCCATTGATAACCGCTTTTGGGCGTTTCATCGTAATGGCCGGGGTGCTCGTAGCCGCAACCGGAATTTAAAAGGCTGAGCACAGCGGTTAAGACGAGCGCGAATTTTGCAAATTTCATGGCTGTGCCTCGGCATCGGGAACATTAATGATCGAGCCGGCAACAGCTTCCGCGTCTGAATCGGGTGCCACACGTCGCGGTACTCCGAGACCTGTGTCTTTCGGCCACCCGACAGGCAC
>JANXVV010000304.1 GCA_025351525.1 Humisphaera sp.
TTTCTGCAGGAGCAGTTCAGCCGAATCAGCCCGCAGAAGGCGACCGAATTTTGCAAGTTGATCGGGATTCACACGCGGACGAAATGCGGCGACCTGACTCCGGAGGAAGCGGAAAAGCTATACAAGGAATTTCAGGAGGCGAAGCTCCCCGCCCCGCCGACGGATTGCCTGGCCCCCATCGGCATCCGTCAGCTTCAGGCCGGCTTGCTCAAAGGGGTGAAGGCCGAATTTTACACCGCCGAGACGCGCGAGCCCGCCGTCTATCGCGGGCGGCCGTTCCAGATCGAAGCCGCCATCGCTTTCGGGGGTGAATTGCCCGCCGATCAAACCGCCCGCGTCATCCGTTTCGCCAACCGCGTGCCGCTCTTGTTCCAACAATCGGCCTGCTCCAGCTTCAAAGGTTGCGTCGAAACCAGTTGGCGAAACTACAACCTTTCGCAGCCGCGCGGCTCTCTGCCGGTCGGCCCGCTGGTCATCATGATTCATCTGGCGAGTGTATGGGTGCCGTTCACCAGCGAATCGAAGGAGGCTATCGCCGACTTCGACGAAATCCGCAAGGAGATGAAGCTGGCCCTGATGATCTGTGGCCGCAAGCTGGGGATGTATCTCCGCAAACGGCAGAAGATGCAGAAGGAAGCCGCCCGGCGTGATGTTTTCGAGCGGTACATCGGGGAGATCAGCAAAGCCATCCACGCCATCAACGGCACCGACGCCGTCAAACTGTACGACCGCCTGCTGGAAGAAGCACGCAAGCGCACCGCCATCGCCGATTCGCAGTTGGATGAGGAAGGCCGCACGATCAGGAAGGATGAGCATGAGGATTTGAAAAACGACGACACCGTGGTTCTGGTTGAAAGCCGTGCGGCGCACCTGAAGGAAGAAGGCCCCGGCGAGGTCGATTCATCGACGCTGTCCCCCGAATCCGACGAGGGTGCGGACATTGTGCGCCTGAACGGAAAACCAACAAAGCGTAAGAAAAAAGTGCCCAAAGATAGGGATGTCGACTAAGCGAATTGAGCAAAAAGCCCATGGAACTTGTTCCATGGGACGGCGCGACAAGAGGGAAACTCCCATGGAACAAGTTCCATGGGCTTTTGACGAAAGTATCCACCACTTAAACCCATGGCAAAGCAACGCACCACCGACAAACTTTCCGCCGCCGAGGCCAGCCGAATCAATAAGCGGATCAAGGAGCGCGATGCGACGACGATGACGAAGGTCGTTTCGCTCGCCGACGGCGTCGCCGACAGCGCTTTTAAAGGCAAGGACATCGCGATCGCCATTCCCGCCCGCACCCGTTCCAATACGCTGTGGAATAAAAAACGCGGCATCCTTCAGATGGGCGATTCCAAGTCCTCCCGCGAATTGTTCAACCTCGGCCAAGCCAAGCAGTTCATGCAGACCGTGCTGCACGGCAAGAGCATCAAAGAGCTGATCGAAGCCGAGAAAACCCTCAGCCTCCGCGGCATGTTTTACCGCGCGCTGCACACGATCCAGGGAACGAAAGGCGAAAAAACTTTCGCCGCACAGGATGAATCCGATGCGATCCTCGAAGACCTCGAAGTCTCGCTCGGGTCGCTGCGTGAAGAGCTTCACGTCTACGCTAAAAAACGCGGCACGATGGTCGGGAACATCACCATCGTGGACAGCGGTGACGAAATCGACTGCCGTCGCATGGGCAGCGGCGGTTACGCCGTCCCCAGCATCACCGAACCCGATGTGATCCAATTCAAAAAATGCGAAGCGAAATTCGTGCTCCACGTGGAAAAAGACACCGTCTGGGGGCGTTTCAATGAGGATCGGTTCTGGGAAAAACACAACTGCATTCTCACCGAAGGCTCCGGTCAACCCCCGCGCGGCGTCCGGCGTTTACTCCGCCGACTGAACGAGGAACTCGGCTTGCCCATCTACTGCCTCCTCGACTGCGACCCTTGGGGGCACTACATCTACAGCGTCATCAAACAGGGCTCGATCAGTTTAGCCTTTGAATCCGAACGTCTAGCCATCCCGGATGCCAAATATCTCGGCATCCGCGCGATCGATTACGAGCGGTGCGACCTCAGCGACGATGTGCAGATCGAGATGGACGATAAGGACATCAAGCGCGCCAACGAAATCGCCGCCTATCCCTGGTTCAAAGGCCACAAAGGATGGCAGAAGGAAATCGCCAAAATGCTGAGCAACGGGTTCAAGATGGAGGTCGAATCGCTCATCAACAAAGACATCAGTTACGTGACGGAAGTGTATGTGCCCGAGCGATTGCAAAAAAAAGATTGGCTGGAGTGAATCGATTCCGTGACGGTATTTTCGTCACGTGGGCAGTTTGCCTATGATCGATTCGCGCTTATTCAGGGTGCCGGCAACTTACGGGCCGGTACGGCGGCGGGGAGGCTGGTCGGCATCGGTTTGCGATCGCCGAAATACGGGTAATGGTCGAACCCCTCATACGCGCCGCCCATAATCGCCCGTGGATCGGCGGTGGTTTGCATCCAACCGTCCAACTGCCCGCGCAATGTTTTTTTTGCGGCGATGTATTCCGGATACTCCGCGACGTTGTGCAATTGGCCAGGGTCTTTGGCCAGATCGTACAGCTCCTCCGCAGGCCGATGACCGCAGGCAAGTTGAAAGAAATCGGCGATGACGGCGGCGTCTTTATGGAGCAGAATCAGATCTTTGGACGGGCCGCTGTCGATGTCGCCATACGGGCCGACGGCCTTCCACATCTCCGGATCGCCCGCCGGTTCCAGATCGGGACGCAGATTGCGAAGGTATAAAAAATCCCCGGTTCGGATCGCCCGAACGGGATAGCCCAAGTCGCCTTTTCGTACATTCGCATGTCGTTCTCGCTCGATGAATACCGCCTCACGATCGGTTTTCGCTTCCCCGGTTGCCTCGGCGAAAAAGCTTTTTCCGGTCATGTCGGATGATACTTTCAGACCTGCCGCTTCCACGAAAGTGGGACAGAGATCTGTCAACGAAACCTGCGCGTCCGTCTTCCGCCCCGCCTTGATTTTTGCAGGCCACCGGATGGCCAGCGGCATGTGCGAACCGCTGTCATACAGGTTGGTTTTAGCGCGCGGGAAAGGCATGCCGTTGTCGCTGGTCATCACGACGAGGGTGTTATCCAATCGACCCGCCGACTCAATCTGTTTGAGGATTTCACCGGTGTCGTGATCGTAGCGTTGGACGGCGAAGTAGTAGTCGAGAATGTCGCCGCGAACTTCCGGGGCATCGGGCAGGAACGGCGGAACCACAACCTCGGCCGCCTTCATCCCCGATTCCGCGCCCTGCCCCTGGATATAGGGCCGATGCGGATCGCGACTGCCGTACCAGAAGCAAAACGGCTTTCCCACCGGCACCGTTTTGAGAAATGCCTCGAACGATTTGAACGGCGGCCCCGCCGGGTTTCGCTTGCGGTCGCCGAGAACGCCCGGGGCCCAACCTTTGCCCATGTGCCCGACGACATATCCCGAGGCTTCGAGCAAATCCGGGTAGACCGCAAACTTTGCCGGCAGCGTGCCGTGCAGATTGCCGCCCGCTTCCAGACGATGCGGTGCCTGACCGGTCAGAATCGCCGCGCGCGAAGGAGTGCAGGAAGGTGCGGCGCAGAACGCCCGCGAAAATAAAAGCCCCTCGCGAGCGACGCGGTCAAACGTCGGTGTCTTGACGACCTTGTCGCCATACACCCCGGCGTGCGGCCAGGACCAGTCATCGGCGATCGCCAATAAGATATTTGGGCGAACGTCCGGTTGCGTCGATGGCGTCGCGGCATCTGCACGGGCGGCGATTGCCACACCAATCAGCATTCCTACGAGGGTCATTGGCTTCATGACGATCCCTTTCCTGATTTAATTCTGCCCCAGCCATTTTTTTAGCGGCTGTGCCGAAGGCACGCGCTTTTCCTGTCGAAAGCAAAAATCGCGTGCCTTCGGCACAGCCGCCAAAAAATTCACATGCTGCTGAGATGACAATTCACGCTGTTGCTCACGGGTAGATCCGCGCGGTCTTGCCATCCATGTATAGCGCGTCGGCGATCGTCTGTTTTCCATCCGTCTCTATCTTCAACAGCGCACCCCGGCCCGCATTCGCGCTGCGGCTCATCCCGGTGTCGATCATCCACAACAGGCCGTCGAACTTTTGAATGAGCTCCCCCGCTTCCCGAACCGAACCATCGGCGAAAATAATTTTGCCGGGCTGATGACCGATGACCAGATGTTTGCAACCCAATGCTTCTACGATCGCGCGCAACCTTTTCTCCGAGGCAACCGCTCTTTGCGGCGGCGTGGCGCTGGCGGGTGCCTCCGCAAGCTGCACTTCTCGATTTGCATCCCACCATTGCCGGGGGTGCATGCGCGATTGCAGGATTGAATTGGGATTTCCAAGCAACGGCCCGCTGTAACCGTTCGCGGTGATGTCGTTCTGAAGATCGGTTTCAAGTCGATCCATCGAAATCCCACCGGTATTGCCCGCATGGCAGAAGAACCAGTCGCCGGCCATCACCGCCACGGGTAAATCGCGCATCCACGCGCCGAGGCCGCCCGTATCCCGCCCCGCCGCCACATCGTTTGGATTGATCTGAGCAGCAGCCAGTTCTTTTAAAAGGCTCGATGATTTTTTCTCGGCTTTCCCGGTTTTAGTCTTGGCATCGGTCACCGGAGGTGACCATGCCTGGGCGGCGGAAAGAAATTTCACCTCATGATTTCCCAGCGTGATGATCACCCGGCCTCCGGCCTGCTCCGCTTGCGACTGAATAACGCGCAATGCAGCGATGACCGCCAGCGATTGATCGTATTTATCGATGAAATCCCCCGTCACGATGAGCACCGCTTTCCCGCCCGTCCACCGCACATCCTGCGGTTTGGTTGGCACACCGCCGATGAGTTTCCCGGCCGTCAACAGTTCGACCATCCGATCATAATCGCCGTGAACATCCCCCATCGCGTAGAGCTCCGGCGGCATCTCAAGTTTCACGATCACCGGGCGCTGCTTCCAATCCCGATTTTCCCCGGCGATGACAGATGTAGTGAACATTGCGAAGAGGGCAATCACAGCAAAAAAAAGATTGGGGCGCATTAAGATTGAATGATCGTGTTTGATCATAGTTCGATTTCCATTCCAACCCAGACATTTAAGATGAAACACGAAGTCCAAAAAGCACGAAGCAATTCAAAGAGCGACGGATCGGCGACGCTTGCTAACTGAGTTCCGACTATTTCCGTGAAATCCGTCGCACGTCATTCTTCACGAAATTCTTCTTCGTGCTTTCGTTGAGTGCTTTCGTGCGCTCGTGGTGAATAATCCGGTCTGACCGCCTGTGAACTTTCAGCAGCGTCACTGCAACACGCGTCCACGTTAAACCACTACCCGATTCGCGAAATGCCGCTGCCGCATCGCTTCAGCGATCACGATTCCCGACGCATGGGACAACGACAGGCTCGAGGCTTCCGGACCCACCGTCGGGATGGTCAGGAACGCATCGCAGATGTCCCGGACCGCCCCGCTCAGCCCGCGCTTTTCACCCCCCACGGCCAGAATGGTCGGTCGCCGCAGATCGGTTTCATACATCGTTCGACGAGCCCCGGCGATGCAACCGAGCAGTTGCAGGCCGATGCGCTGCAATTGCTTCAGCGGTTCAACCGTGTCGATCTGCGCCAAAGTCAAACGCTCGTAGGCACCCGAAGAAGGACGCCCCACCTCGATCGGGTCGAAATCCCAAAGGTGCTTTTTAATCAGCACCGCATGAACGCCCATCGCATCCGCACTCCGCAATGTGAACCCGAGATTTCGGGCATCATCCACCCCTTCCAGCAACAGCAGCAACGGCGGCCCATTGACCGTCTCCAAAAACTCGAGAAGTTGTGCGGCATCGGCCCGCGGTTTCGCGGTGCAAATGGCGATCACCCCGCCGTGCGATGATCCATGGGCAAGAGCATCCAATTCGCGGGCATCGACATGCCGGATCGGCACCCCCATCTCGGCAGCCGTATCCAGAATTTCACGCACCTTCTCCTCGTGTGTCCCCTGGCGAATCAGGATCACCTGAAACTTACGATGTCGAGCCTTGAGCGCTGCAAAAACGGACTGACGACCTTCAAGATGCTCCATGTGACGGGATAGTTTACGGGGTCACACCGTAAACAGAAATACGATTATCGTCCATCCGCTCAATCGACCGATGTCTCTACACCGCTACCGCAACCGTCTCGGCTTCCGCTACCGCAACCGCCTCTTCTCCCGCCGGACGCGTCCACTCTTTCAACTTCTGGATGGCGGCGGGCAGTGATACTTCCGGCCCCGAGATATTCGGCAGCCAGGCTTTTTCCCACTCGAAAGTCACGTAGCCCTCATACCCGATCCCGCGCAGCCGGGTCAGGAAAATTTGCACCGCCACATCCCCTTCTCCCAGCGGGCAAAGCGTGGCGCCCAGCGATCCCAGTTTCGCATCCTTCACCTGCGTGTACTGAATTCGGCTGTTCAAGGTCGGCACGCTGATATAAGGCGATTCGCCCACCAGCGCCGCGTTGAAGACATCCCAACAAGCCGCCACCGCCGGATGGCCGTTCATGTCCAGCATCATCCACAGTTCCTTGGCGTTGCGGAACGAAAGCATGTTCTCGACGACGAGCAGGACATCGTGTTCCGCCGCGTAATCACCCAACGGCAATAGCCATTGCCCCATGGCCACCGCCGCTCCGGCGCGATCGGTGCCTGGCCGCAGGTGCGTGTCGAACAGTTTCACGATGCGGCAACCGATCGACTGGGCGACGTCGATATACTTTCGCAAGTCGCCGGCCGCCTGAACATCCGCACGGCGATTGCCCTTCATCGCAATCGAACTCGCCAGACAGGCGATCTCGACGCCCGCCGTCTGGAAAGTCTGCCTCACCTTAACCGGGTCGGTCAGAAAAACATTGGCGGCGGTCAGGATCGCTTCGTTGAGAAACCCGCGAATCTCGACGCCGTCGTAACCGTATTCCCTGGCTTTGGTCGCCACCGTGTCCAGATCCCAGTCGGGGCAGGCGACCGTGCTGAATGCAAATTTCATGAGTGTATTACCTAAGTTGAAAGTGGAGCGGAGAGAGTAGGAGAATGTGGCGAGATTGGCAAGCTCTTATTTAGCCGTTGTCATCGGCAGATAGTAATGTCCGGTTGATGTCGAAAAAGATGGATGGAGAAAGATCGAATTGAAATGGGTCGGCGAGAGCGTGACGTGTTGAAAATGATGTCGGGAGTTTTGAAGGGGGACCGGACGCAGGTGCAGGCGGATGCCGGCACGCACGATTGGCTGGAGGGCCGTGGCGTTCCGATGGCGTTGGTGGGGATGATCAGAGCCTGCCCTGAGCCTGGGAAGGGACCGGCTGGTGAAGGAACTGCCGCCGGCCTGGCCGGGGGAGCGCGGGGGCAAGGTGAGCGGGGAACATCGGCGAAGATGCCTGCGACCCAGGCTATTGGAAAGAAAAGAGGCCGGGCCGAAGAATCGACCGGGCCTGCCGTACATCGGCCCGCCGACTGCTCGGGTCGCACACCTGCGTTGCCCTGTCCTTCCGGCGGCGGGAGTTGTGGTAGCAGCAGGACGGCCTACCGTCCAGCGCCGAACCATCCATGGCGCAGGACCGGCTGAGTGCGAGGCGGACATTTCTATCTGCGCTTGACACGCACGCGAAACGCTCCGATTGTTTAGTCGTCTCGCTTGCGAGGCGCGTCTAACGACGTGAAGTTTCAAAAACGCCTCGCAAGCGAGTCCGCTAAACAATTCATTCACTATCCACTTTCCACTATCCACTAACAACTACTTCTTGCTTCCTCAACCACATAAGGAACCATCCGCAACTGTTTCCCCAGCGTATGCCGCATGTGATCAGCGAAAATCCGGTTGATCGGATTCGTCTGATGTCGTGTCAGCTTTGGCAACCGCTGCACCGCGCCGTTGGATTTCGGCAGCCGTAGAATCGTCTGCAACATCCCGAGCAATCGGGCATCGAACGCCGCCCGATCCGTCACTTTCCCCTCGCAATTTCCGCAGATCAGCCCTCCCCGCGAAGGCGAAAAATAAACCATCTCGCGCGGCCCCGGCACGGACCCGCAATTCACGCACGCATTCATCTCCGGGAGATACCCGCTCTCACGCAACAGATCGAGTTGAAAGGCGAGAAACGCCTCTTCCAGTCGACCGGTTCCCAGCTCAAGCAATGTCGTTTCGAGTCGATCAAAAATGTCCGGATGCGGATCGTGCTCTTCAAACAAGAGGCTCATCAACTCCGCCGCGTACAGACCGAGATACATCGCCCGCAGGTTGTGGCGAAGCTCCAAATTCCCTTCTCGCAGCGACCATTCCGTCAGGATTCCCATGTCTCGTTCGAGATGCGCGATGAACACCGCCTGCCCAACATCCAGCAGATCTACGCCGCCGTCAAATTTGCTGGAACCGGCTTTAGTACGGCGATGGGCCCCCTTGGCGATCACCCGCTGCAGGCCGTGCTCGCGCGAAAAAAGCAGCAGGATTTGCGAGGTTTCGCTGTACTCCACCTTGCGCAGGCAGATGCAGCGATCGTGAACGTGAGCCATCGGCGGATTATAGCCCAGAACGCCCGCGGAACTTATTCCGTGGGTTTTTGTCACACCTCCTCCGGCAGTTCCATCTCCACCGGCCCTTCCCGCCATCGCCGACTGGTCCAGTATCCGTAGATCGCCCCGGCCGTCCCCAGACTCGCGTAATCCAGCGGCGACGCCATCGCCAGCCCGTTGGCCGGCATCCCGATCATCCACTGCCCCGGCGACCGCACCGCCCAGGCATATCCCGCGATGCCCGTTAGAAACGGTCCCGCCCAAAACGCGGCGCTTGGCCTCACCGGAAACGCTTGATGTGCCCCGATCGTCCCAAGCATCGAAGCGATCAGCACCGACGCCATCACCTGCTTTTTGTGGTCCCCCTGGGCCAGCAACGCGATCAGCAAACCGGTGAGGATCGCCTGAATCAGAGTCGCCATGATTTTTTGGACCAGTGAGCCGCGCAGCTCATTTTCCGCTGGCAACGGCTCCGGTCGCACCCAACCTCGCCGCGCGAGCAGGGCAAGCCCCTGCCAGGCCAGCCCCATCAAGCCGAGCAGCATGAGAGTTTCCATCGACAGGGTCATGTAGACCTGGGGTCGACCGACGGATCGAAGCAACGCCCCGACCGTCCCTCCTCGCGATGCAAGGGCTGCCAACCCGATGCACGCCGTGAACAATCCCGCTTCGTAGCGGAGTCGACCGAGCAAGGCAGAGCCGAGAACGACAGCGGCCATCATTCCCACTGCCACCGCCGCGATCCCGGCCAAGGGCGAGGCACCCGCCAACAGGCTGGCCTCCAGCCGTAAGTAGACAGGCCACCCCAGCACGCGGGTGAGAATCAGAAAAAGTGCGACGCTCCCCACGCCGGTCAATCCCAGACAAAACAACTGCGTATTGCTAAAAGCCTCCAGAAATTTGGCGGCAACCAGACGCGCTGTACGGTCAAACATGGGTTGATTTATAACCGGTGGGGTGGATGGAACGAAACTGACTTAAACTGAACTACTTTTCAACTGGAAGAAATCCAAAAATTCCGGGTTGGGCACTCCGGACCAGCGCTGCCGTCCAATTCATGAAGCACTTCTCGAACGAAAGCGGGTCGAGCATGGCGAACACGCGGTCGAACAGCCTGCCCTGAGAGCTTGTGATTTTTTAAGGTGCCGCCGGTGCCCTCACCGGCGGTATTCGGCCTGCGAAAGCCTTCCGCCGGTGAAGGTGCCGGCGGCACTACCGAAGCGACCGAACTCCACAGGGCTTTCAAGGCGCGAAGACGAGTAAATAATCGGAGGGTTTCGCTTGCATTGCCGGAGCGCGCCGATCCCCTTACAATCGCGGGGATGCGTAAGCTGCTGACCTTGATGACGATCTCCGCCGCGTTGACCGGTTCGGTGATGGCCGCCGAACCGACTACGACTGCCGCACCTGCGACTCAACCCTGGGTAGGTGAGCTTCGCGGCGGGAAGTATTGGGAGCAGGTCAAAGTCGCCGCCACGCAGCCGATGATGAATGACGAGACGTTGGATCACGTCGAGCAGCTTATTTCCGGCGGGCAATATCTGGCGGCGAAACGGCAGGCGGTGCAGTGGGTCAAGACGCACAAAAAATCCCCCAGCCGCGATCGCGGATTGTTTCTGCTGGCACAGGCGAACTTTGCCTACGGGGACCGCATCGAATCGTTTTACGAATTCGATGAACTGCTCGATCTGTATCCGGACAGTCTTCTCTTCAACGCCGCGCTGCAGCGACAATACGAAATCGCCGATGCGTATTTGGGCGGCTACAAGCGGCGATTTCTCGGCATCCCAATGTTCGGCGCGGAAGACGAAGCGGTGGAGATGCTCTATCGGCTTCAGCAGCGATCGCCCGGTTCACCGCTGGCGGAAAAATCGTTGCTTCGCACCGGCGACTATTACTATAAGACCTCCGATTTCGATCTGGCCGCCGATGTGTACGCGGCGTTCGTGCGCAACTACGCCCGCAGCCCTGAAGTGCCGCGCGTGCGGTTACGGCAGGCGTTTTCGTACTATGCCCAGTTTCGCGGTTTGAAGTTTGACGCCACGCCGATCATCGATGCCCGCGAGCAGTTGGCGGCGATCCTGGCGGTGTATCCGAAGCTGGCCGAGGAGGAGAATCTGGCCCCGGTGATCGAGCGGATTGATGAGACGTTCGCGCGGAAGATTTATCAGACGGGTGATTTTTATCGCAGCACGAATGAGCCTCGGGCGGCGGTGTATACCTGGAGATATCTGTTGCAGTCGTATCCCCATTCCAAAGAAGCCGCGATGGCGAAGCGGGAACTGGCGAAGTTGCCGAAGTCGGTTCTGAACGATCCGATGCCGCCGGCGGGGAATGGTTATTCGCCGACCACTGCACCGAGCGCGGATGCCCGATGAGTGAAATGCCGTCTGGTTGAATGAGGTGGCATGGGTGTCTCGCCCATGCATTTCTTCGGCCAAAAAACATGGGCGAGACGCCCATGCCACCCGCTTTTTAAAAGACCCGATGGCGATATTACCCCTTGATTATGCTTCACCGGGAATCACCCCCGCCGCACGCGGCGGGATGAAAGTTCTCGGGTGGATTTTTTTTGTGGCGTTGGCAATCTTGCTCTTCTTCAGTATGAACAGACGAAGCAATCCGGGCGCCTCCATTCCGTTGAGTGAATTTCGCGACGAGCTATCAAATGGGAATATCGAAACCCTGGTGATCGAGGGCGATGTTGTCTACGGAACGTTCAGGATCCTGACCGGCCCAACAGCCCGCACCGGTTTAACGTCGACGAAGTTCCGATGCGAACTTCCGGCAGGTCTCGGTGCTTCATGGGAATTGGTGCATTGGATGCTCGACAATAGTCACGGCGCTTCGGTTCGCGTCGAGCCATCCGGAAGCGATCTCAAAGCATTGTTCATTCCAATCATCCCGTGGATTGTGGTGGGCTTTATCTTCTGGTTTATCGTAGCTAAGGCAAAACGGGATAGAGCATCCGCAGCGCAAAAGCCGGAACCCGCGATTTGGAATGGTGCCACAGGTCGCGGTAC
>JANXVV010000317.1 GCA_025351525.1 Humisphaera sp.
TGAATGACGGCGAAGCCCGCCTGCTCACCGAACAGAAAAACCTGATTCTCGCCGCCCGTGAAGTGCTGAAAATGGGGCCGAAGTTTGTCGTCATCAAAAAGGGCGAGCACGGCTGCATGCTTTGCACCGCGAATGACACTTTCGTTCTCCCGGCCTTCCCCGCCGATGCGGTCATCGATCCCACCGGTGCCGGCGACAGCTTTGCCGGCGGGATGATGGGCTACCTCTCCACGCAGGGCAACACCTCGCCCTCGACGATCAAGCGGGCCTTGGCGTTCGGGACGGTGGTGGCCTCTTATACCATCGCCGATTTCAGTCTCGGCGGCCTGCAGAAAACGAGCCGCGAGCAGATCGACGAGCGATGGAATCAGTTCAAGCAGGCGATGAGTTTTTGATGAAGTGCGGCGATATTCATTTGCCTGCTGAGCCAAACCGCGTCTCTGTACAGATCGATCAAAAGTTCATCACTGGAAAAAAAACAGCAACCGCGAAGTCACGAAAGCGGGTGCTTTGAATAAGGTGGCATGGGCGTCTCGCCCATGCATTTCTTCGGCCAAAAAGCATGGGCGAGACGCCCATGCCACCAGTTTTTCAAAAGACCCAAGCGCGAAGTGGAACGCGAAGAAATCAATATAAATCTCCTTCGCGTTCAACTTTGCGCTTTCGCGACTTGGCGGTTTCCCCTGATTTGATTGTGGTGTAGCTGCGATGGACTCTCTGTGGTTCACTTTTTTTCACCGGGATGAAAACAGTCACCCTCTATACGAAGCCAGGCTGCCATCTGTGTGAAGCGGTCGAGGAAATGCTGGCGGCGGTGGGGCGAGGCCGATCCTTCACATTCGTTCGCCGCGATATTTCGGAAGACGTTGCCGACTACGAAATGTACAAGCACGACATTCCGGTGGTGCAGGTGGACGGCGTCGAAATCGCAAGGCATCGGCTTTCGCGCGAGCAGCTGATTGCCGCGCTGCATTCATAACATTCTCGATAAGGCCTCTTCGGGCCAGGTGGCGTGGGCGTCTCGCCCGTGCTCTCTTAGCCCGAAAATGCATGGGCGAGACGCCCATGCCACCATAAGTCATGTGTGATAATCCGCATTGATCGTCACGTAATCCTTCGACAGGTCGCAGGTCCAGCACGTCGCCTCGGCGGTTCCCAGCTTGCACGCCAAATCCACTTTTACCTCGGCGGCCTTCAATGACTTGCTCACTTTTTCCGCGTCGAATTTGACCGGTTGACCGGCGCGGAACACCACCGTGCCTTGCAGCGTGAGCGTGGATCGATCCGGGTCGAACGCGACGCCCGCCAAGCCTGCGGCGGAGACGATACGGCCCCAGTTCGGGTCGTTGCCGTGCATCGCGCATTTGACGAGCGGTGAATTGGCGATGGCTCGTGCAATGGCTTTGGCGGCGGCTTGGTCCTTTGCCTGGCGGACGGTGATGGTGACGACCTTCGTCGCTCCTTCGCCATCGGCGGCGATTTGGTAGGCCAGCGATTGGCAGACCTCGTTCAACGCGGCCGCGAATGATTTGATGGCGGTGGGGGAGTCGATCTTCACCCCGCTCAAACCCGAAGCCAGAATGCAGGCGGTGTCGTTGGTGCTGGTGTGATCGTCGACGGTGACCGCATTGAAACTCGCTTCGGAAGCAGCACTAAGAAGTGTGCGGAGCAATCCGGCGGGCAGGGCCGCATCGGTGGTGAGATATGCCAGCATCGTCGCGTGAAGCGCCATGCGCGGGCCGATCATCCCGCTGCCTTTGCACACCCCGGCGATTGTGATCGACTTGCCGCCGATCTTCACCGTGACGGCGGCGGCCTTGCGTTTCAGATCCGTCGTCAGAATCGCGGCGGCAAAGGAGTGGGCGTGATGTTCGTCACGGCCCAGATTGGCAGCAGCACCCCGGATGCCGATTTCAATCTTATCCATCGGCATCAGATGCCCGATGATGCCGGTCGATGAGGGTAGAATCAATTTCGGTTCGCATTCCACCACTTGCCCCGCCAGCGCGCACATGCGCAGGGCATCTTTTTCCCCCTGTCGACCGGTGCAGGCATTGGCGTTGCCCGCGTTGACGACGACCCCGCGCAGCTTCCCACCGGCGACGTGCTCGCGGCCAATCTTGATCGGCGCGGCGAAGACCTTGTTGGTCGTGAACACCGCCGCCGCCGTCGCGATCACGTCACACACCAGCAACCCAACGTCCGGCGTGGGTTTGGTTTTGATGCCCGCGTAAATCGCCCCGGCACGAAAACCTGCCGGAGAAAGTAAGTGTGGTTGACCCATGAAATTTCCTGTTCGATTGAAGGTTCAAGAGAGTATCGGTTATGCGACGCGGATCAACGTTGTCATTCATCGTCCGAGTGGTTGAGTCTGTTTATCAGACTTTGAAATCGCTCAAAAACACAGACAATTTCCTTGCAGTCCACGGCATGACAACGGTAGGCTGAGCGACCGGTCAGGCGGGTTAGGTCGATGGGCCGAGCGCCGACCGGGCAGGTGAACACCTCGTAGCCCTTTCCCTCGGGCTTTCACTTCCCGGCCTTGTTTTCGGCATACGTCTTGCTCTTCGATCAACGACCCGCCGTAGCAAGATAGGAGACTGCCTCATGCTTAAGCTGAACGAAGGCAACGTACTGCTCAAACCGTCGCAACGGAAGCAGTTGATGTCGTGGCTGAAGCGGGTCGTTCGCCTTGGCGAAAGACTCGGCGACTTCGTCCTCACCATCACGCTGCAGCGCACGGGCAAATTCTTTGAGGTCAAGGCCGTGGTTCATGATGCTGCCGGTGATTTTGATTGTCGTTTCCGCCAGCACGATTGGCGGCAGGCACTTCGGGCCATGGTCCACCGCGTGGTGACCCAGTTGCACGACCAGTGCTTGGGACGTGCAGCGAATGCTTGAAGATTTGCGTCTGATGGATTCGATGTGTCTGCAATTGTCATGAAACGCCCGGCCCTCCGGGCCGACGCTCAACGGGGCGAATGTTGTAATTATTGATGCGATGTTCGAGCGTTAATCTTTTAATAGAGGTATTGAACGCCACGATGCCAAGCCGCTTGGATCGGATCGGAAGAATCAGAGTTCTTTCGATGCCCTTTCAAGCCGCTTGGTGTCGTGGTGTTTTTTTATTTCCTAATCATTTAGCCGGGTCGCTTGCGACCCGTGTCTGAGGGCAATCGATACCGCAAGATTCGAGTTTCCACCTCACGGGCAAAAAACAAAAATGCTTGGCCGCAAAGCCGCAAAGAGCGCAAAGGAATCGCAAAAAATAAATTAACGAATGAATTTCGCCTCATTTACATTGCACTCTTTGCATCCTTTGCGACTTTGCGCTTACATTGAATTTGTTGCGCGCAGCAAACAACGTCGTTAGACACGGGTCGCAAGCGACCCGGCTAAATAATTGAAGAGATGATAATGAATGACCGAGTCATTGCCGCATCGGGTGGCAGAATCATCCTCATTGACTAACATATGCGCGGCGGGCGAAATCTTACGGAGACTGAATGCGCATTTTTTCCACCTGTTTTATTTTATTTCTGGCCGTGGGCTTCCAGGCCTGCAGCCAGGCTCCGGCGGCGCACCCGACGACCATCCCCGTGTCAGGCCCGGCGGGCGTCGTCAATCTGCTGGCGATGGGCGATTGGGGGAGCGGGGGTGAGAAGCAGAAGCAAGTTGCCGAGGCCTTGGCGAAGTATGCGGGGACGCAGGAAAGCCTTCAGGGCGTTTTATTGGCTGGCGACAATTTCTACATGAAGGTCGCCGGGATCGATGACCCGGTCTGGAAAAATGTGTTCGAGAACATGTACGATATCAAGCGATTGAACATCCCGTTCTTCGCGGTGCTGGGCAATCACGATTATCAGGAAAACAAAGCGCAGATCGAACTGGATTACTCGAAAGCGCACCCCGAATCGCGTTGGAAATTGCCGGCCCGCTGGTATCGGGTGAATATCCCAGCCGACAAGCCGGTGGTGACCCTGCTGATGCTCGACAGCACCAAGGATAAGTTTTCCGCCACCGACTGGGCCGCACAAATCCAGTGGATGGACACCCAGCTTTCGACCGTGTCGGCAGGCGTCTGGACGGTCTGCGTCGCCCATCACCCGCTCTTCAGCAATGGCAGTCATGGTGATAACGGCGTCATGCAGACCGATTGGGGCCCGATCCTGCAGAAGCATCGCGTTGATTTTTATGTCTGCGGTCACGATCACGATATGCAGCATCTGGAAATCCCCGGTTGGACCGAATCCTTCGTGCTGGTCGGCGGCGGCGGGGCGGGCACACGGAAGATGCTCAAAGATGCACGCGGGCCGTTCTCCAAACAGTCGAACGGATTCGGGCATTTCCAGTTCACGCCCGAAAAAGCCACGGTGCGGCTCGTCAATGTCGACGGTGAAACCATCCACGCCTTCGAGCGCACAAAGGCGGGCGATGTGAAAGTGCTGTCGAACACCCCCAGCGATAAAGCCAGTGATAAACCCCTGAAAACGATTCAAGGCGTGGGGGATAAAAAGGGCGATGACTGATCGTTTTTCCGAGCATGGCCGAGTGAAGATCGCGGAAGGGGGGCGGCATCTGGCGCATGAGGACGGGACGCCGTTTTTTTATCTGGCGGACACCGCCTGGAATGGCCCGCTGCTTTCGACGCAAGCGGATTGGGCGGCCTATCTGGCGGATCGGGCCGCCAAGGGATTCACCGCCATTCAGTTCATCCTCATGGCCCCGTGGGGCGCGGCGTACACCGATGCCGAAGGTCGCACCGCGTTCAATCTGGATGATCCTTCACAGATCGATGAAGCATTTTTTCATCGCATGGATGCGCGGGTCGATGCAATCAACGCCGCCGGGCTGCTGGCGGTGCCGGTGTTGGCATGGGCGGCGAAGTTCGGGGACTCCGCGCGGCACAATCCCGGGGTAGCCCTTCCCGAGCGTGCGCTCCAAAATCTCATCCGTTATCAAGTCAATCGATACGCTTCGCGTCACGTGCTCTGGCTACTGGCCGGCGATGGCCGATACGGCGGTTTGCGATCCTTCAAATGGAAGCGCCTTGGCCGCCGAATTTTCGGGGATCGAACGAAACCGCGAGCGCCCGTCGGTCTGCATCCCATGGGAAAAACATGGCCCTATTCCAGCTTCAAGCGAGAGACTTGGCTCGATCTTCTCGGCTATCAGAGCAGCCATTCTTCGGATGCGAAAACCGTCGATTGGCTTTTGAAAGGTCCACCGGCCAAAGCGTGGCTTCACGAGACCCGGCCCATCCTCAATCTCGAACCTTGCTATGAAGGCATTCACAACTGGTCGACGCAAAAGCCATTCACGAATGCGGAAGTTCGCCGCGCGATGTACGGGAGTTTGTTGAACGCGCCGACCGCCGGTGTCACTTACGGCGCGCACGGTGTATGGAGTTGGGAGACGACAGCGCGCGAGCCGTTGAATCATCCCGGCACCGGTATCGCCCGCCCTTGGCACGAAGCCGCTCAACTGCCAGGCAGTTTCGATGTTCAGCGCATGGCCGCACTGTTCAGTTCCATCGACTGGTGGCGATTGCGGCCAGCGCCGGAGTTGCTTCACCCGCGCATCGGACAAGATGATCCATACCGACTTATGTCTGTCGCCGCCACGCCGAAGAACAATTGTCTGATCGCCTACCTCCCGCGCGGCGGAGAGACCGAGCTGAAATTGACCGCCCCAAATACACAGTGGTACGATCCCCGCTCTGGCCGTTATCATGTGGCACAGCGGTCGGCAACCGGCACCTATATCGCCCCCGACAACCAAGACTGGATATTTCTCGCGAAAAAAACCTGACTCTCAAATGTTTGGAGGTGTCCCGGAGGGACACGTTTTTCCTGCTCCCACAACAAACGTCACAAAACTCAACCCCAGGAAACTTTCATGGCTTTCACGTTACCACTCAATCACCCCGCCCCCGACTTCAACCTCCCCGGCGTCGATGGCAAACACCACACTCTCGCGAATTTCAAGGACGCCAAACTTCTCGTCGTCGCCTTCACCTGCAATCACTGCCCGTTCGTCATTGGATGCGAGGACCGCCTTAATCGCTTCTTCGCCGACTACGCCCCTCGCGGCGTCGCGATGGCTTGCATCAATTCCAATGAAACCGAAGGCCACCCCACCGATTCTTTCGAGCACATGGTGCAGCGTGCCAGAGACAGGCAGTTCAAGTTCGCCTACCTTCGAGATGAAACGCAGGAGGTGGCGCTGGCGTATGGCGCTCTTCGCACGCCGCATTTTTATCTCTTCGATGCGGATCGAAAACTCCGGTACACCGGCCGCATGGATGACAATCCCCGCAACCCCGGCAAGGAAACCACCCACGAGCTGCGCGATGCGGTCGATTCGCTTCTCGACGGCAGGGAAATTGCGGTCCCCCTGACCAATCCGCTCGGATGCAACGTGAAATGGAAAGGCCGGGAGCGTCACTGGATGCCGGCAGAAGCGTGTGATTTGGTGTGAACAAGCGTAGGAAAGAAAGCCCGCATGAGCCATCAACTCATCGACAAACAGATCATCTACAACGGCAAGCGGATCCGTCTGGAAATCCACCATCTCGAAGATGACAGGGGACGGCGGATTCAAAGGGAAGTCTGCGTGCATCCCGGTGCCGTGGTGATTCTGCCGTTTCTGGATGCGAAGACGATTCTGCTCATTCGAAATCGCCGGTATACGATCGGGCAGTATCTGTTGGAATTGCCTGCCGGGGGGTTGGAAAAGGGGGAGGATCCGATCAACGGCGCTGGCCGTGAACTGGTCGAGGAAACCGGGTATGTGGCGGGGCGATTGCGGAGGCTTCTGGATTTCTATTCGTCGCCGGGAATTTTAAGCGAGAAAATGTACACCTTTGCTGCCTACGATCTGGAGAAAGCGGGACAGCGCCTTGAGGATGATGAAGAAATAGAGGTGATGCCCGTTCCGTTTGACGAAGCCGTCCGTATGATCGGGGATGGCCGGATCATCGACGGGAAGACGATCGCGATTTTGTTGGCGTATGATCGGTTTCACCGGGACAGCGCCTTAATTACGAAGGATTGAAACACTCATGGGTTGGGAAGATCGAGCATATCATCGCGACGGGCCCACCGGGCAGGGGCCTCGGCTGGTCTTCCCCATGCCGTCAAAACTCGTCTTCGGTTTGATCCTTTCCAATATCGCGATTTTTCTGTTGCAGTCCCTCACGACCAGCCGGGGTGTTCCAAGTCCATTGTCCGAATGGGGCGTGCTCACCTTCGCCGGCGGGAAGGCATTCATCCAGCCATGGCGATGGATCACTTACCAATATCTCCACGCGAACGGACAGCATGTTTTTTTCAACATGCTCACCATCTATTTTTTCGTGCCGATGCTGGAACGACTGTGGGGATGGAAGCGCACGCTCGCTTTCTATACGCTCGGTGGCGTTTTGGCAGGGGTCACCTTTGGGTTGATGTGCTTGTTTCTAGGAGCCAGGTATTCTTCTTTGCTCGGGGCGAGCGGTTCCATTCTGGCGATCACCGGAGCTTTGGCTGCCGTGGTGCCGGATATGCAGGTGCTGCTCATCATCATTCCGATGACCATGCGGACCATGGCTCTGTTGTTTGGCACTCTTTATTTATTGACGGTCGTCGGAGATCACAACCTGTCTGATTCAGCCCATCTGGGCGGCTTGGTGTTCGGCTGGTTTCTGCCGAAATACGCGAGCGGAATCTGGTTTCGAGCCATCAACGGCCGTCAACATCGCCGCGTGCGTCGCCATGTCGAAGCAGAGCGAAATGAGCAGGAAACGGTGGACCGGATTCTGGAAAAAGTGCATCAGCAGGGCATGCATTCGCTGACCTGGGGCGAACGAAGAATGTTGAAGAAAGCCACCGAACACCAGCGAAAACGCGATCTGGAATTCTCCCGCTCGCGGCGGAATTAATGAATGGGACGTGAGTAACTTCCAGGTTTTCAGACGCGCGTGGTGCCACAGGTCGCGGTACTCCGAGACCTGTGTCTTTAG
>JANXVV010000329.1 GCA_025351525.1 Humisphaera sp.
AGCGTTTCGCGAAACAGTTCCAGCGATGCCGTCAGCTTGGCGATTTCGAGTTCCGGGTAGACCGGGTCCGCCGCGAAAAGCCCGTGTTCCAACGGCTCGCGCTTGCTCTGCGTATATTCCGGCAAGCGCTGCGCATCGACTTTGGCATCTTCCGCCGCCAGGCGAACCAGCAGGCGGGCATCGTGAAACAGTCCGGTCGAAAAAGCCCTGCCTTCCTCCAGAAACACCTGCCGCGCGTGAAGCTGTTTGCGCTGCCGCTCGGCCTGCGCCACACGCTCCCATGCCGCGTCGAAACCCCGCAGATCAGGCCGACGGCGCATCTCGCCACGAAGGGATGCTTCCGCCTTCCGCTTTTGATCGATCAGATCCCCCTGCAATGCCTCGAGCCGCGGCAGCGTCGCCTTCAATCCATTCTGAATCCCGAAAAGTTCCGCCTCCGCCTGCCGCGCGGCCTCGGGGCTTTTGGCCCCATACTGCAAGAGCGCCCTCTCCATCCGCTGCATCTGATGGATTCGCAACGGGAGCGTGACCTCGCGCATCCCCTCCAATATCGCCACCGGCAGCAGGCGATCGGTATGCCCCGGATGACCGCTGACGAACACCGCCTCACCCTCCACCACACCGCGCTTCGCCAGATGCAGGTAATTTTCCACATGCGCCGGCCTGCCGTTCTCATACGCGCGGAGCAAGGTGATGTCCAGATCGAACCGGGGGTACTCGAAGTTATCCGGATCCCCGCCGAAAAACGCCGCCCCGATCTCCGGCGCGAACACCGCCCGCACATCCGCATACCGCTTGTTTCGATAGAGGTGATAGAGCGCCCCACCGTACAGACTCACCACATTGCTTTGCAATCCGGTCTTTTCGAGCGACTCCCGTTCGATCTCCGCAATCACCGCGTGCCGGGCCTCGATCGCCTCCGCCGCCGGCAGTGTCGCATCGACCGCCGCCGCAATCCTGGCCGTCACATCCTCGATCGACACCAGCACGCTCAATTCCACCCCCGGCAGCCGCGGCTCTTCCTCCCGCGTTCCGGCGAGAAACCCGTTGGCGACATAATCTTTTCCCTCGCGGGAGAGATTGTGCAGCGCCCCCGCCGCCACATGATGATTGGTCAGCACCAATCCCTCCGCCGACACGAACGACCCCGAAGCGCCGATCCGCACCGATGACAGCCGCAGATGTTCCACCCACTGCGGCGTCGGGGTGAACCCAAACAGCGCCTCCATCCGTTTGACCGGCAGCGCCTCGTGCAGCCACATCCCCTCCGCCGCGTTTTGCATCCCGATGGCATCCGAAGTTTTCACGGCGTGTGCCTCCGGGCGGGGATGGGCGGGCGCATGACATCCATTCACAAAACCGATGGCAAGCACCCCTGAGAAGAGGCGGCGGTATCCTGGCTTCATAGAATTTACTTTCGCAGAGGTCATCAGCGGGAACACTGCGAGCATATTCGGATCCGCCGGCTTGGCAATGCCGGGCTCCGAGCGAAGAAATGACGAAACTCGCGAATGAATTACGAATGACGAAATTCGAATTCACGAATCAATCACGAATGACGAATGAAGAAATGTTCAAAACGAAAGGCGGGATGTCCCCTCTTCGTTTCGTCATTGCTTCATTCGTACTTCGTCATTTGTTCGTGAATTCGAATTTCGTCATTCGTCATTTTCTAATTCGGATCTCGTCATTCGTCATTTTCCCTCACGGCCACGGCAGCCCCATTCCCACCACCCCCGCCCACCCGCCTCCATCCTCCACCGCCACGATCCCATTCCCCGCCCCCACCGTCATCAGCGTCCCCGGCCCGCTGAAATCCGCGACGCGCGTGAACAGCACCTGCACCCAGCGCGACCCCAGCCAGTACGATCCCGTCCCCACCCACGTACACATCGCGATCACCCCATCCGCCACGGTGAACGCGCTGACGTCGATGCCGGAAAAATCGATGTCCCGGTCGAACAGCAGGTCGATCGAAGGCACCTCCGGCTCATAGCCCGCCGACACCAGCACCAGCGGCGGCGCTGCCGGAATCTTTTGCGGAGGAATCCGGCGTCTGTAAACGGCTTGAGGGAAGGAGAGCATGGAATGTCCTTGGAAACTCGAAACCAGAGATCGGAAACTCGAAATCAGAAATCAGAAATCAGAAAAAAGCTCGAAGACCGAAGAAGAAAGCTCAAAGCAATCCGGACTTCGAGGTTTCTTCCTTCGAGCTTTTTTCTGATTTCGAGTTTCTCATTTCTGGTTTTTCATCACGCCGCCATCGCCCCGCCGGCCGCGCCGAACATGATGCTCAACGGCGCGCTGGCCGGGCCCGGCTGCTTGCGCTCGTTGAACCAGTAGCTGCTCAGCCACACGGTGGCCCCGGGGGCGAGCCCGGCGGGGAAGTTGACGTCGAAGGAGGTTTTGGAGGCGAGCCCCTCGAGCTTCCAGTCGCCGAGGTTCGCCGGAGGGGTGAGGCCCGTGTACGACAGGATCGCCGCGCCGCTGACCCGCGCCGGCTTGCCGCGCCGGGTGCTGCCCGCCTCGTGGATGCGCACCTTCACCGTCCGCCCGAGAACCGCGACCACATCAAGCGCCGGCGCAGTGGCCGGGGCCGGAATGGGCGAGGGGATCGCCCGGATATTCAACCCCAGCTGCGCCCGCTGGGCGTTGGTGACGGTGGCGGTTCCCTCGACGATTTTCGCCCAGGCCCTGATGTTATTCTGAAGGGCGAGCTTGACGGAATCTTTCGTCATCACCGCCATCCTGCTCCGCACGCCCGGCTGCACCGCCTCGAGCGCTGCGGAGTAACCGGCCGTCGCCGCCGCCAGCGCGGTGGCGATTCCGGCGGTCAACCCGTACGCCGTCGGCGTCGCGGTGATGAAACTGCTCGCGCTCACCGCAAAGGTGAGCAGGTCCGCATCCCGACTCGGGAGAAATGAACTGCCTGCCATGATCTGCCTTTCCGCAAGCGATGTTTGCACCGCCCGCGATGTAAGTTCGCTCATGGCGGCGTGCGGCTTTCAAGCCGCCCCTGCCATAAGAACACCCCTCTCATCGACCCGCCCCGGCGGAACTTAACCACGCGTCAAAAAATGGTTGGAGGTTCGGCAAAAAAGAAGTGATCGGACCTGAAAACCACCTGAAAAAGCGGTTGGGCATCACGCGGAAGTCCTTCCGCGAGCGTTGGAAGTCCTTCCGCGAGCGTTGGAAGTCCTTCCGCGAGCGTTGGAAGTCCTTCCCCGAGCGTTGGAAGTCCTTCCGCAGGCATCGGAAGTCCTTCCCCGAGCGCCCGAAGTCCTTCCGCGAGCGCCGGAAGCACTGTTTACCATCGCGGAAGTGCTTCCGAAATGCGTGGAAGTCCTTCCCCGACCGCCGGAAGCACTTCCGCGATCTTCGGAAACATTCACGCGATCCGCGCAAGCCGAAAATCGGTCGGCGGTCGTGTA
>JANXVV010000338.1 GCA_025351525.1 Humisphaera sp.
CCCATGCATTTCTTCGGCCAAAAAGCATGGGCGAGACGCCCATGCCACCAGTTTTTCAAAAGACCAAATTTGTTGTCGGCGTCGGATTTGTGATATGTATTTGCCTCGCAGTCTTTGCAACCGGTGAAGCACCATGACTCAACCGAAGCTCGGAACCGCACTGCAACTCCACAATGAGAAGTATGATTTTCCGGTCCCCTCCCCCCGGTACGCCGGGGGGAGGGTTAGGGTGAGGGGTCTTGGTATTGGTTCTGGTTTTCGTTCAACACAAGAAAAACCCCTCACCCTAACCCTCCCCCCTTGGAGTACCAAGGGGGGAGGGGACCGGCCAAACACCGGGCCTTTCTACGAACTGCTCGAATCGCGATATTGTTTAAGCACCTTCGACATTCAAGGGGTTCAGGCGGCGGCACTGGACCAGCCGCAAATTCACGCGCTCTTCCGCCGTTCCGCGGCGGGAACCCCCCTCTCGGCCAGCGATGGTTTCGGCGGCACCACTTTCGACGTGACCGGTTTCCTCGACACCGGAACCAGCGCCACGCTGTTAAGTCAGGAGACGGCGCAGGGCCTTGGAATTCTGTCGGCGACCAGCGGCGGCAAGCCGGTGGTCTATTCGGATGTGGGTGTGGGCGGCAGCGAAAATTTCGACGTCTCCGAACCCCTCTATTCCGCGCTGGCCCCGTTTTTTCCGACCGTGGACACGGACAACGCCGCCACCTTCAGTACCGTCTACAACCAGAAGTATGGCCCGATCCGCACGGAGATCAGCCAGGCCCCGGCGGATGCCTTGATTGGCCCGCTCGATATTTTCGGGATGCCGTTCCTGCAGGGCAAGGTCATGGTGATGGACCCCTTGCCGGTGAATAATGCCGACAACATGACGACCTTCGTCTACCCCGCCGGCACACCCTACCACGCGGCGACTCGCGATACTGATCCCGGTATCCCCGTGACGAATCGCCATGTCAAATTAAGCTACGGTGATTTTTCCCGATTCACGCTGGTTACCCCGACCGGGGCGGCGGGGCCGAATTTGAATGGCAATCCGTTCATCGGTCCCGATCCCACGCGGGCCTTGCAGTTGTTGCCGCCCGCACCCGATACGACGCCGCCTGTTTCGGTGTCGATGGGCGGGCTGACCGGCACGGGGAGTTTTCTGTTCGACACCGGCGCGGCCGCCTCGTTCATCTCCACCAAAGTCGCCGGCCAGGTTGGGGTGCATTACAAGCCGGGCACGTACAACACCGATGCGCCCGATCTGGTGGATGCCGCCGGGAACGATCTTCCCAATCAGTTCATCATTCCGCTCGGCGGTGTGGGCGGTACGCTCACCGCTGCCGGGTTCTTTCTCGATTCGATGACGCTGCCGACGGTGGAAGGGCAGGGCATTCGGTTTATCAAAGCGCCGGTACTGGTTGCCGACATCACCGCCCAGGATCCGAAGACCGGGCAACAGTTGACGCTCGACGGCGATTTCGGCATGAACTTTCTCGTCGCCAGCGCCGATATCAGCACCGGTTTCCCGACCAACATCACGGGCGGGGCATTCGATTGGGTCACCTTCGATCAACCCAAAGGTTTGCTCGGCCTCGATGTCCCCGGCGCGACGGCTTTGCCGCCGGTGGTCAGCAGCGCGGTGTTCAACGACGATCAGTTGCCGCAAAAACTCAGCTTCACCTTCGGCAGCAATGTGACCGGCGTGACCGCTTCCGCGCTGAAAATAGTCAATGCAGTGACCGGCGCAACGGTGACCCCCAGCAGCGTGACGTACAATGCCGTCACCCAGACCGTCACCGCCAGTTTCAACACCGTAGGCATGCTGGAAGGACGCTACACTGCGACATTGCTGTCCTCGGCGATTGCGGATTCCAGTGGCCGGCATCTCGACGGGGCCGGCAACGGTGCCGGGAACACGAATTTCGTCTTCTCATTTACCCACCTGATCGGCGATGCCAATCACGATGGCGTCGTCGATTTTCGCGATCTCAATACGCTGCTCAGCTACGTGTACAACACGGGCAAGCCGGGCAACTGGTCGGTGGGGGATTTCAACTACGACGGCGTGGTCGATTTCAAAGACCTGAATCTGCTGCTGAGCTTTGGTCATTATGGGTTGCCCGCTCCGGCGGTTGCGGCCAGTGCCGCAAAATCGGTCGTGGTCCGGTCCGTCGCGCCGCGTCAGCAGGTTCATCATCTGAAGCATCTACACTTGAAGCCGGGCAGCACTTTGGGCGTGTTTCAGTTTCTGAAAAAGATTAAGACGGCCCGATCATCGCGCGGTTCCGTCTTTTTTTAGCGGCTGTGCCGAAGGCACGCGTTTTTCTTCGAGTGGAAAAAAACGCGTGCCTTCGAGAT
>JANXVV010000349.1 GCA_025351525.1 Humisphaera sp.
CGAAAAACGCTTGCCTTCGGCACAGCCGCTAAAAAATTCAAGGACTCGCGATACAAGCATTCCTCCGGAAAGTGACATTTGTTAGTGTAATAGTATCCGATCCACTGAAAGTTGAAGAAGGATTTTCTCGAGACATGCTCCTAGCATTTGTTGCGATTGAATTGAAGAAGGTTCCGTCAATTGAAATTGGATGCTTTGAATAAGGTGGCATCGGCATCTCGCCCATGCATTTCTTCGTCCAAAAAGCATGGGCGAGACGCCCATGCCACCAGTTTTTCAAAAGACCCAAATCGCTTCGGTTGACATTCACACTGGTTTCCAAGTCTTCGAGAGAGGCAGCCTATATGTCCATCCTTTCATTTCTCGATCGCGAACATTCCATCGCCCCCACCAACTACAACCGATGGCTGGTTCCGCCCGCCGCCCTGGCGATTCATTTGGCCATTGGGCAGGTCTATGCCTTTAGCGTTTTCAAAATCCCCTTAAGTAAAATGATCGGGGCCGCCTCCGCCGCGGCAGCGAATGTGAACGACTTAAAAACGGTCCTGCCCGCCGCCGGTGACTGGTCCGAATCGAGCCTGCAGTGGATCTTTTCTCTCGCGATCGTCTGCCTCGGATTGTCGGCGGCGATGTGGGGCACCTGGCTCGAGCGCGTCGGCCCGCGCCGGGCGATGTTCACTTCCGCCTGCTGCTTCGCCAGCGGATTTCTCGTCTCCGCCTACGGAATTCACGTCCACCAACTCTGGATCATCTATCTCGGTTACGGCGTTCTCGGTGGGATCGGGCTGGGCATCGGTTACATCTCCCCCGTCTCCACCCTCATCAAGTGGTTTCCCGACCGGCCCGGCATGGCGACGGGCATGGCCATCATGGGATTCGGGGGCGGCGCGATGATCGGCGGCCCGCTCGCCAACGCGCTGATGAATCATTATTTCCGTTCCGCGCCCAACGGGATCGCCCCGACTTTTCTCACCATGGGCATCGCCTATTTCATCTTCATGATGTACGGCACCTTCCTGGTCCGCCTCCCCGCGCCGGGTTGGAAACCGGCCGGCTACACCGCATCTACCACGCCGCAAAAACTGATCACCAAACATAATGTGAATGCGAGCGAGGCGATTCTGACACCGCAATTTTATCTGCTGTGGGGAATACTTTTCCTGAACGTGACCGCCGGCATCGGGATTCTGGAACAGGCCAGCCCGATGATTCAACAGATGTTTCCGGGGAAGGTGTCCGCCGCTGCCGCCGGGGGATTTGTCGGATTGCTTTCAATCTTCAACATGGCGGGCCGATTCGGGTGGTCGAGCCTTTCCGACATCCTCGGCCGCAAGATCACCTACCTTATCTTTTTCTCGCTCGGTGCGGTGCTGTTCGCCCTGATTCCCACCAGCCAGCGATTGGGGCATGTCGGATTGTTCGTCGCGCTGACCGTCATCATCATCAGCATGTACGGAGGCGGTTTCGCCACGATCCCGGCGTATCTGCGCGATCTGTTCGGCGTCGGGCAGGTCGGCGCGATCCATGGCCGATTGCTTACGGCATGGTCTGCCGCCGGCATCGCCGGGCCCGCCCTGGTGAACTATCTCCGCGACTACATGCGGGCACACGGCGTGGCCTCCGAACGCTCCTACGATTTCACGATGTATCTGATGGCGGGTCTGCTGGTCGCGGGCCTGGTTTGCGATGTGTTGGTGACCGCCGTGAACGCCCGGCATCATGCCGAGGCTTTGAGCGGCGGGGCATCCACACTGCGGCAGCCGACCAAAGATCAGATGTCGCCGGTCGGTTTGCCTTCCCAGAATGTGCGTTAGAATTCGGCTTCAAAGCCGATTTTGGAGGGCGGTCGTCCTCGACCGCCTCGGCGGCGGGGGACCGCCGCCCTCCAGCCGCCGCTCTTTATTCGTTGCGTGTGCGGCGAACCGTATAACGACCCGGAGTTTCAAATGAACAACATGACTCGCGATGAACGGCCTCCCATCATCGACGGCACCCCTGCGAATGACGGATTCAAACTCGCGCTCAGTTGGCTGTGGGTGGCGGCTCCCCTCGCGTGGGGAATCTTCTCAACCGTGGTCAAGTCGCTGGCACTGTTCAAATGACCTATTGATCGTGCTGATAATGCTGGAATCGGTTGCTCGTATCATGGAGGTCCGCATAGTCCTGGGTGATCGGAGCGGCGTGACCGTCAAAAAAAGCGGTGTTCACGTTGATCCCGACAAGATCGCCTAAGTTCACCACGGGCGAGGTCAGGGGATTTTGAGATTTGTGATCCTGGCCATGTCGCGTCATTAGTCGATCGCCGGGTGCGACCCAGCGGGCGTCATTGGCACCTTGCTCCTCGGTGAACATGATCTTCTCCGCCGCTCGCTGGAAGGCGGTGATTTTCCGAGTTCTATAATACACAATGGGCGGACCCGCCGAATATCCACCCTGCAGCACATCTGCATTCAGTGAATAGCTGAACAGGTATCGTTTATCGATTCCGGCCGGCGACTGCCGATCCAATACGTTATCAGAAGGGCACCGCATCACGCGTTGAAGCTTCTCGCCGCCCACCCCCAGATAATTGGCGAGCGCGGAATCATCCAGATTCCGACCGACTTCGATCTGCCAGAAAATCCAATCCTCCGTCGCCCAGGGATAGGTCGTTTCCGGGTTTGAACGGCGAAAGGCCGTCGGATTCGGCAGCCAATTTTTATTGTCATTGGTGTACATGATCATCGCATACCCAAGCTGTTTGAGGTTGCTCAGGCACGCCACCCGGTTGGCGCTCTCGCGCGCTTTACTCAGCGCCGGCAGGAGAATGCTGATCAACAGCGCGATGATTCCAATGACCACCAGAAGTTCGACGAGCGTAAACGCTTTCGTGCGACGAGTTTTCATGGTGCCGGTCTCCTATGCCACCCGCAATTTGAATTGATGGATGTTACTCTCTCCGCTGCGGAAAAACAAAGCACATTCGGTCAGGTAGCGGATGTAATTTTTGTAGATCTTCTCCCCCGCGATTTCAATGGCCCGCACTTGTCGGGCTTTGAGATTCTCCGCCCAGCAATCGCAGGTGCGCGCGTAATCCAGCCGCAGGCTTTCGACGTGAACGGGTTCAAATCCATTCGACCGCGCCATTTCGATCACCCGCTCCGGGGCGGGCGGCAGATACGACCCCGGAAAAATCTTCACCGATAGAAAATGCACGAATCGCCCGAAAGAAAAGGACCGGCTCGGCTTTCCGAGGGTGATGGTGTGCAGCAGCATCACCCCATCCTCCGGAAGGATCGAACGGCAGCGCTCGAAGAATGCCGCGTGCTTCGCCTCGCCGAAATGCTCGAACGCGCCGATCGAGACGATGCGGTCGACCTTCTCGGTGAACGTCTCCCAACCCTGCAATCGAAAATCCAATCCCGACTTCCCCTTCGCAAGCGACTGGCAATGCTCGTGCTGGTTCTTGCTGAGCGTCAAACCCACCACGTCGACGCCATGGTGATCGTGCGCTCGCAGCGATGTGCCTCCCCAACCGCAGCCGACATCGAGCAGCCGGTGCCCGTTTTTCAACTCACACTTCCCCAGCGACAAATCCATCTTCGCCACCTGCGCCTCGGCCAGCGTCGACTGCGGCGAACTGAATTTCGCGCAGGAGTACGTCATCGTCGGATCGAGAAACAGCGTGAAAAATTCATCGCTCAAGTCGTAGTGCGCCTGAATCATGCCGAATTCGGATTCGAGTTGCGTCGACGGCGTTACGTCAGTTATTTCCATCGCCATACCTTACCCGCTGAATCCACGTATGTCGCGGTATCATTCACAAAGTCAACCCCGCATTGGCCTGTCAATTACGCCCGTAGGATAATTCACAACCCGCGACTATATTGAATCCAAATGCGTCGACTCGCGACATGGACTACAAGCCCATGCCTTGCCACTGAAAAAACAGGCCGACCGGCCGCGCAACGGAAAGACTTTATGAGCCAAATCCCCTCTTTGCCCAAGATTCAACCCACCGCAGTCGTCGATGACACCGTCCACCGCCCCGCCGGCGACACCGAGGAAGTCTATTACGAAGGAACCCCGCAACTGCGCGGCCACCTGGGCCAAGTCGCCCTGTATTGGATCCTCGGAATCGCCGTCATCCTCATCCCGTTTCTCTACGCCACCCTGTTCAAACCCCATTCCATGATCTGGTGGCTCACGGTCTCCCTGGTCGTCATCGGCATCATCCTGATGGTCGTGCCGATCCTCACCATCAAACGCACGCGCTACCGCATCACCAATTACCGCATCGACTTCGAGCGCGGCTGGCTCAGCACCACCATCGACACCATGGAACTCTGGCACGTCGAAGACCTCAAATTCCATCAATCTCTCCTTGAACGAATACTGAGCGTCGGCACCATCGAAATCTTCTCCCACGATGACACCAGCCCCAACCTCTACATGCGCGGAATCCCCAACGCCCGGCAACTGTTCTCGACGCTTCAACAGCGAATCATCGCCGTGAAACGACAGCGCGGGGTGTTGAAACTGGATTCGGGAACGTGAGGAACCCATCCCACGCTCCTACACGCCGGGATCGGAGCCGCAGGCGACGACCCGGATTCCCCTTCCCGCATTCCCCTTTTGCGCGCGACTGAATTATCTTGACATCTTCCAATCGTTCGCGGTATCGTTTGGAAGCCGACTCGCGGGAGATGCGGCCAACTCAAGCTCCTTTCACCTCATTCACCGGAGATGGGAAACAAAATGGGACTCGCTTGGAAATCGCTTCTGCAGGCTCTCAGTAACGGAACACGGGACAGGTCCAAATCGATATGCATAACGGAAAACGGGACGGGTCCAAATTGATATAAATACCTTGTTTATGTCGCCTCTATTCCGCTATATCTCCCCAAAATCTGTCAGTATTGGACCTGGCCCGTTTTCCGATCCCCAATATTTCGCGGTGGACGGCGGTAGCGCATCCGATATCATGCGGTGACGATCGACGAGCCGCGCGGGGAGGCATCGTGCCAACCTGCGCGGCCGGTCGGGATAACATACGGTTATGTCGCAGAGGCAGCCTTCATCTTCGTGGACACTTGTGCGGGTGCTGCTCGAGCTCGCGATCTTTGTCATTGTGCTCGTTGCGGCGAATTTCGTCGCCACGCTCGTCTTCCCCGATCCGTTTCCTGTCCAACTCGGACATACCTATACGGGAGAGGAAGCGCGGAAATTGATCGAGGCGAGTCAACATCAAGGCTGGCTGTCTTGGCTAGTCATCATCGTTGTGTACATCGGAATGACTATCTGGAAGAGTCGCGGGCCGCGTTATCGAAGGCGCCACGCGGCTGCGACATAACCCACCGTTGGAGCGGACCGTGGCGGCGGTATAATTCACTCGGGACTTGAAAACAGGGACATCCGCGGCTCAGTCTCAACCCTCACCGAATCACTCTCCCAGCATGAGATTGTGAGTGATCGCCCGGAGCAACATTTCCTGCTTGCGGCGAGCCGTGAGGATCGAGCGTAGGGACTCGCCGAGATTTCGTTTCATCATGCTGTTGATCGTCTCGCTCTGGGCGCGTTGGCCGTAGACTCCTTTGTCGACCTTTCGGGCGAAGCGGTTTTTCATCAGGCGTCGGAAGCGCCCGGTCGGGGGCTTGGCGGAC
>JANXVV010000350.1 GCA_025351525.1 Humisphaera sp.
CGAAACGAGTTCGTCCAAATCCTTCAAGTCAAGACTGACCCGAAAGACTGTTACTGCCTGAAACGTCGGCTATGACAAATCAGGTCAGTCGGAAGATTCAAACATACCCGGGCAAGCCCGAGGCTAAATGAACCAACCGAATCTGCAAGGCTCAAACATCTTCGATGGCTTCTCAAAAAAATGATCAAGGAAGATCACTATATCTTGCATGCACCACGAGGACGCTTGAGACCCTTTTGCCTTCCCACGGCTAAGAGGGAAGGGCTTAGGATCGCCCAGACCCTGCCGTACACCGGCAGTCCTGGACACACATCCTCGCGGTTATCCAACTATTTAATTGCCAAAGAGCTTTATTCCCGCAAACCGTTACGGCAACCTTCGTTACCATTCCAATCCGCAGTCCCCATCAGCGACGCGGTCGTCACTGGGGAGGAACGAATATAACGAAGTAAATGGGGCTGTCAACTGATGGGAATGATTTATTTTGATTTGGTGAAGAATACGCTTGTTTTTAAGACTATTAAAGCTGTGCTTGTGCGAGCGTCACTACCTTATTCGACCGCTTTTTATAAGAACTTCGTTGGGTAGTTGAGTTGATCTCTTGTTTGATGATGGTGTGTCGGCACGATTACGTTTGTAAAGTATGCGATTATGGACCCATTGCCATTTGAAAATTGGATGCGATTGGCGATTGTGCAGGCCGAGGCTGCACGGTCACTGGATGAAGTACCGATTGGTTGCGTGGTCGTTCATCAGCCGGAGAGCCGGGTTGTCGGTCGAGGATACAATCGGCGGAATTTGGATTGCGATCCCACCGGGCACGCGGAGATTCTGGCGATTCGCGAGGCGGCTGAAACGTTGGGGAATTGGCGACTGATGGATTGTACGTTGATCGTCACGCTTGAACCTTGTCCGATGTGTGCGGGGGCGATCGTGAATTCGCGAATCCCCCGGCTTATTTATGGGTGCGCCGATCCTAAGGCGGGGGCGGTGCGGACGCTGTATCAGATCTGTGAGGACACGCGGTTGAATCATCGGGTGGAGGTGATAGCGGGAATATTAGAGCAAGAGTGTTCGATGATATTGAAAGATTTTTTTAAAGTGCAGAGGGCACTTGGAAAAAAGTAGAGGAGTTTGTTGGGATAGGCTTTAGAAAACCCGGCCCTCCGGGCCGGCGCTAATCGGGGGTGCTCCAAGGGAGAGGCGTTCTGAAACCTTGACGCCTGTTGGCGTCGCGCATATCCTCGCATCAAATGCTGAAACGCACTCCTTTTCACGATTTTCATGTGTCCGCCGGGGCGAGGATGGTCGACTTTGCCGGTTGGGAAATGCCGATCGTCTACCGGGGAATTATTGAAGAGCACGAGCAGACTCGCCGCAGCGGCAGCATCTTTGATGTTTCGCATATGGGGCGGTTACATTTTTCCGGCAAAGAAGCCGTTACATTTCTCAATCGCGTGTTGACGCGCAATGTGTCCGATCAAAAGGTCGGGCAGAGTCGATATAGCCTCGTCTGCAATGATGCCGGCGGCGTACTCGATGACATCATCATCAGCAAAGATGCCAAAAACTGGATCCTGGTCTGCAACGCCAGCAATCGCGAAAAGCTCGTCAAATATTTTGGGGATGTCAGGCGGAGCAGCGGATTGGATTTTGACATGTCCGATCAGACCGAAGGCACCGCGATGATCGCGTTGCAGGGGCCGAAAGTGATCGAGCGCCTCAGCAGTGTTTTCCCCACCGATTTAAAGGCTCTCAAGCGATACCATTTTGTTTCCGACAGTTTTATGATGATGGTGAAATACACCGTCTTCCGCAGCGGATACACCGGTGAGGATGGCGTGGAATTGATCCTTCCGGCGAAGATGGCGGGCATGGCGATTAAGATGCTCGCGGGGAAGGCCGATAAACCCGATGCCACGATTAAACCCGCGGGCCTGGGCGCGCGAGATACGCTGCGACTGGAAGCGGGAATGCCGTTGTACGGGCATGAGCTGGGTGAATCACTCGATCCGATCAGCGCGGGATTGGGATGGGCGGTGGATCTGACGAAAGAGTTTGTCGGCGTCGAGAAACTTCGCGAGATTCATAAGGCCGGGCCGGCTCGCAAACTGGTGGGCATCGAGCTCGAAGGCAGGCGGATCGCACGGCAAGGGACGTCGATCGTTGTCGATGGCGCAGTGGTAGGTGAAGTGACGAGCGGGACGTTTAGCCCTACTTTGCAAAAGAGCATCGCGATGGCTTATATCGACTCGGCTTATGCAGTGGAGGGTGGCTTGCTTTCAGCGGATTTGAAAGGGGTGATGAACCCCGGCAAAGTGGTTAGGCTTCCGTTTTATAAGAGGAATAGTTAAGAAACGCTGTTTGGAATTTTGAGTGTACTTGTCTAACGCGATTCAACAAGGAAACACGGGCCGTGCGCCCGTGTCATCAATAAAATATGTCAGCTCCCACCGATCGTCGTTATCTTCAAACTCACGAATGGCATCAACCGCAAGGGGATACCATTACCATCGGCATCACGCAATTCGCGGCGGATGAATTGACCGATATCACCTTCGTTCAACTTCCGAAAGTCGGTACAAAGCTCATTGCGAACAAAGCGTTCGGTGAGATCGAATCCGTCAAAGCCACCAGCGATTTATACAGTGGGGTCAGCGGTGAAGTGGTCGCGGTGAACGAAAAGCTTTCCGGTGAACCCGGCCTGGTGAATCGCGATCCCTATGCCGGGGGATGGATGATCAAGGTCAAGGTGACGGACGCCGCCGACATGACTAAACTTCTGTCGACCGAAGATTACTTGACGAAGACGGGACATTAGTAGGAGACTAGTTGCCGGTTGCCAGTTGTTAGTTGCCAGTAAATACATTGCATTTACTGGCAACTAACGACTGGCAACTGACAACTTCAGCATTCATGGATTACGTTCAATTCACTTCCAAACAACGTGACGAGATGCTCCGCGCGGTGGGAGCCAAGAGCATCGACGATTTGCTTCGGCAGATTCCCGATGAGTATCGCATGCGCGAAGCGCTCAACATCCCCACGGGGATGGATGAGTTGTCGCTGCGCGCGCATTTGAGTCAGTTGGCCGGTCGAAACGAGTCGGCGGATCAGAAAACCTGCTTTCTGGGCGCGGGAGTTTACGACCACTTCATCCCCACCCTCGTCGATCATCTGGCGATGAAGGGTGAATTTCTCACCGCTTATACGCCCTATCAGGCCGAGGCGTCGCAGGGTTCCCTGCAGGCGTTTTTCGAGTTTCAGACGATGATCTGCCAGCTCACCGGCATGGATGTGAGCAACGCATCTCTGTACGAAGGTGCGACGGCTTTGGCGGAAGCGGTCATCATGGCGCTGAACGTCACCGGCAAGCGCGAGATTCTGGTCAGTCGGGGTGTGCATCCGCATTATCGGCAGGTGCTGCAAACTTATCTGTCCGATCTCCCGGCGATCTACAAAGAAATTCCGCTGAAGCATGGCGTGACGGATGCGACGGAATTGGAAGCGCTGCTCGAGGAAGACACGGCCGCCGTCGTCACGCAGTCGCCGAATTTTTTGGGGCACATCGAGCGGATCGATACGATCACGAAGTTTGCCCACGCGAATCAATCGCTCAGTATTCAGTCATTCAATCCGCTGAGCCTTGGGCTGTTGAAACGGCCCGGTGAGATGGATGTCGATATTGCGACGGGTGAAGGTCAACCGCTGGGCATCCCGCTTCAGTTTGGCGGGCCTTACCTGGGACTGTTCACCTGCAAAACGCAGTTCATGCGGAAGATGCCTGGCCGATTGATCGGGCAGACGCTCGATCTGGAAGGTAAGCGCGCCTTTTGCCTGACATTGCAAACGCGCGAGCAACATATTCGTCGGGAAAAGGCCACGAGCAACGTCTGCACCAATCAAGGGCTTCTCGCGCTGCGGGCCAGTGTTTACATGGCTACCATGGGGCCGAAAGGTTTGCAGGAAGCCGCCCAGTTGTGCTTCAATAAAACGTCGTATCTAGTGAGTCGTTTGAAAGATGCCGGGTTGTCGCTCCGCTTCCCCGATCAGGCGTATTTTAATGAGGTGCTGGTCAAGCTCGATCGGCCGGTCAAGCAAATATTGACGGAGGCGAGTGAAGCCGGTTATCTGGCTGGGTATAATGTCGGCGAACATTATCCCGAGTTGTCAGACTGTTTGCTGATCGCAGTGACGGAGAAACGGACCAAGGCGGAGATCGATGCATTGGTCGACTTGCTGGCAGGCGAAGCGGCGGGCGTGCATCCAACCGAAACCGGGCACGATGCGGTTCAATTTGTCGGACGCGATTTGGCGGAGTAGAGATGGCATGAATGAAGGTGGCATGGGCGTCTCGCCCATGTTTTTTAGCTGAAGAAATGCATGGGCGAGACGCCCATGCTACCAGTTTGCAAGTGACCGGATTTTGGGTGAAAAAAAGAGCATTCCGAATTAAAGCGTGACGTATGAGTACTTCCGTCCTGACCGAAACCTCGCCTAAAAACAGCGTCTCCGATTTGGCGCTTTTCGGGGGCCAACCCGCTTTCGCGGAAAAGCTTCATGTGGGTCGACCGAACGTGGGCGATCGCGAACGGTTGATGGCCCGCCTCAACGACATGCTCGATCGCCGTTGGCTTACCAATGATGGCCCGTTCGTTCAGGAGTTCGAGCGAAAAATCTGTGAGTTTGTCGGTGTGCGGCATTGCCTGGCAATGTGCAATGCCACTGTCGCCCTGGAAATCGCCACGCGAGCCTTGGACCTTCAAGGCGAAGTGATCGTGCCGTCGTTCACCTTCATCGCCACGGCCAGTTCGCAGAGTTGGCTGGGCATCACACCCGTCTTCTGCGATGTCGATTCAAAGACGCACAATCTCGATCCGGCGAAGGTCGAGAAAATGATCACGCCGCGCACCACGGGGATTATCGGTGTTCATGTCTGGGGCCGGCCTTGCGACATCGACGGACTGACTGAAGTGGCCCGCCGTCATAAATTGAAGCTGATGTTCGATGCCGCCCACGCTTTCGGCTGCTCTTATAAGGGCCGGCTGCTAGGTGCGTTTGGTGAAGCTGAAGTCTACAGTTTTCACGCCACCAAATTTCTGAACACGTTTGAAGGCGGCGCGGTCGTCACTAACAACGATGAACTCGCCCACAAGATGCGGCTGATGAAAAACTTCGGTTTCGCCGGTTATGACAACGTCATCCACCCCGGAACCAACGGTAAAATGTGCGAAGCGTCGGCAGCCATGGGCCTGACGGGTCTTGAAAGTTTCGACAGTTTCGTCGACACGAATTTTCGCAACTACAAACAGTATCACGCCGAACTCGACCCCATCCCCGGTGTGAAAGTCATCGACTACGATCCGAAAGAGCGCTCGAATTTCCAATACATTGTCGCGGAGATCGACGAAACCAAGACCGGCATCACCCGCGATGAGTTGATCGATCTACTGTGGGCTGAAAACGTGCTGGCCCGCCGATATTTTTATCCCGGCATCCATCGCATGGAGGCCTACAAGCCTTATTTCCCGCACGCCGGTCTGCTGTTGCCCGAGACTGAAAAACTCTCGGCCCGGGTGACGGTGCTTCCCACCGGCACTTCCGTGGACTCAAATCAGATCCACGAAATCTGTGCGCTGATTAAATTCGCCTCAGAGCATGGATCGGAAATTCGTAAACGCCGCGCTGGAAAACTGTGATCCGCTTGCGACTTAACCCTCCCCCGCTCTATGATCTGCCCATGCCTGATTTCATGAGCGATCTTGCCGTCTGCCTGCTGGAAAACGCCGCGCGATTCCATGCCGACAATCACGACACCCTTCGATTTCCCGAATCCAGT
>JANXVV010000354.1 GCA_025351525.1 Humisphaera sp.
TCTGAGGCCAAATACACCGTTACCTGAACGCCGCTTTCAGTTCCGTTGCCGCCGCTTCCTCGGCATCCCTGGCCCGATCGAACACCGCGCCCATCCCGAAAAATTCATGGGTGGCGCCTTTGTACAATTCGTACTTCACAGCAACGCCGGCGGCTTTCAGTTTGTCCGCATAGGCCTGTCCTTCGCTCCGCAGCGGATCGATCTCAGCGGCGATGATGGTCGCCGACGGTAGACCGCTCAGGCTCTGCGCCTTCAACGGGAAAACATAAGGATTGTTCATGTCCGCCGCATTTTGAACGTACTTCGGAAGGAACCATCCCACCATCGCCCGGTTCAATGGCTTGGCTTCGGCGTTCTCGATGTATGAAGTCCGGTTCATGTCGTTGTCGACCAACGGGTAAACCAGCAGTTGATGGATCGGTGCAGCCATCTTGCGGTCGCGGCTCATCAGGCAGACCACCGCTGCGAGATTCCCACCCGCACTCTCACCGCCCACGGCAATCTTTTTCGAGTCTCCATTGATTTCGCTCGCATGCTGCATCGCCCACTGCGTTGCGGCATACGCATCATCGGCGGCGGCGGGGAATGGATTTTCCGGGCCCTTGCGATACTCCACCGACAGTACGACACATTGCGCCAAATTCGCGAGTGCCCTGCACGAAGAGTCGTAGGTGTCCAAATCGGCGATCACCCAACCGCCACCGTGAAAATAGACGAGCACGGGAAACGGCCCGCCGCCTTTCGGCGTGTACACACGGGTTTTAAGATCGCCGGTCGTGGTGGTGATCGTCTTGTCCTCCACCTTCTCGACAGGTTCCTGCGTCGGTTTGTTTTTGTCGACCAGAATCTTCTTCACCGCATCCGCCGGGCTGGGTTGCTGACGGGCTTCGGCGACACTTAAACTTTCAATCGGTTTCCCGTGAAGCGAGGCGAGCTCATCCAGAACCGCCTGCATCTGCGGTTCGGGTTTGGCCATCTTCAGGTCGGCGGTCTTCATCCCTTCCGTGGTCATCTGCGGCATGAGCATCGGTGGTTGGGTCGAAGTTGCTTTTTGTGCATCGATATCACCGGGCCGTTGCGTCGGTGATGCAGGCGTCGCAATTGGGTCGGCAGGTGCCGGGTCGGCGGCTTGGATCCTTGAGATCAGGGGCATCGAAAGAGCAGACGCAATGGCCAGCGCGAGCAAACGTTTGGAACTTGACATGACGGAATCCTTGTTTCAAGAAAGTCGAATTGCGTCTCCAACCCTGGAAACGCTCTGACCACCGCTAATACAAATGTCGTGCCTCGCACGGCTGAAAAATTGCGGAATCATTGCATCAACCCCTTCATCCGCCCTCCATCTGAAAACGCCAACTGCGGCGCGGGCTTCCAACCCGTGTGAACGACAAACCACGGGAAATGATCTCAAGATGAAGATTACCAGCGTATTCAAATGGATCAGCACGGGCTGGAAGCCCGTGCCACGACCTGCGTCCTAGCCAGAACCCAATGTCTTGCCGATCTGCGACGGCTTGACCATAATTGCCGCCGGATCACCTTGCTACAGGTGAATCGACGTTCGGATCCGGAAAATAGTCCGCGGCATCGCCGCCGGACTCTCGGGAATGGAATTGAATCAGCCATGACATCTTTGGAAATTCGTCGGCAATTCATCGATTTTTTCGTGCAGAAGCACGGACACACGTTCGTGCCCAGTTCGCCGGTCGTTCCGCACGATGATCCGACCTTGCTGTTCACCAACGCGGGGATGAACCAGTTCAAACCGATTTTTCTCGGGCAGGAAAAGCGAGCCTACAGCCGGGCGGTCAACACGCAAAAGTGCATTCGGGCCGGGGGCAAGCACAACGATCTGGACGATGTCGGGCGTAGCCGTCGGCACCACACGTTTTTCGAGATGCTCGGCAACTGGTCGTTCGGCGACTACTTCAAGCGCGGCGCGATCGAGATGGCCTGGGAACTTCTGACGAAAGTCTGGAAGCTCGACCCCACCCGCCTGCACGTCAGTTGCTACGAGGGCAACGAAACCGCCGGCATCCCGCGCGATACCGAGGCCGCCGATCTCTGGAAGGAAATCGCCGGTCTTCCAGACAGCCAGATTCACTATTTCGGCAAGGATAATTTCTGGGAGATGGGCGACACCGGCCCGTGCGGACCCTGCACCGAAATCTATTACGACCGCACCGCTAACAAAACCGGTGGCAAGGATGTCAACGGTGAGAATCCGGAAGTGATGGAGATCTGGAACAATGTCTTCATCCAATACAACCGCGATGCGAGCGGCAAGCTGACCACGCTGCCGTCGCAG
>JANXVV010000368.1 GCA_025351525.1 Humisphaera sp.
CAACAAGCAATCCCGATAACAGCAAGCGATGAAATAACAACGAAAATGGTTATAAATTTAAGTCGCATAACGATCCAAATAAACGATCGCCGCGGATTGATACCATCCCAATCTGAACTTTTGGTCGAGAAGCTTTTGACAATGCAAACTTGGAAAATACTCTAGGATCACATCACACCCTCCCATAAATATAATCGCTCAAAAAGTGAATCGTCTGCGCCTGGTTGCTGGCGTAGTGAGCATTGACATCCCCGATCGACACGAGGCCTAATAATTGCCCGGCCGCTCCGCACACCGGAAGATGCCGGATGCGACGGTTTTTCATGATCGCGCTGACTTCATCCAGGTCCGTGTCCAGATCGCAGCAGATCACTTCGCGGGTCATCACTTCACACACCAGCGTCTCCGCCGGGGAACGTTGCTCGGAGACGATGCGGGCCAGCACATCGCGCTCGGTGAAAATACCCGCCACCCGGCCTTCTTCGGTGACCACCACGGCCCCGATCTTATGCTGGTTCATCAGTTGCGTGGCTTGCAGAACCGTCAAACTGGATTCGATCGTGTAAAGGGTGGCTCCCTTGGCGGAAAGAACATCATGTACGGTGGCCATGTGAACTCCTCGATTGGGGTCTCGACCGAAGAAAACTTCGGGAGACGGTGTTGAGGGACATCAATGCTCGGCATCGCGGACGCGAGAGGAAATCAACCGCGATTGAACCGGCGACGGAATTGGCGTGCATTACTATACACAACCCGTGGGAACGATTGCAACAATGTGAAATTTTTCCCAATCCTCGAAGATTTAAACGTTCAAAAAATCCAAGCCGGTGTGGAGCGGTGAGCACCGGCGAACTGCGCAACCCCGGATCACTTCGACCTGGAACGGAAGAATCCGGGGCTGCGCAACTCGTTGCACTCGTCGCTGCGCCCCGGCTTGGGGTCATCGCGTTAATTCGCGACTCGGACACTTTTCGCGTACAACGTCACCATGAATCGCCCCCCCGTGATCGCCATCGTCGGCCGACCCAATGTCGGCAAGAGCAGCCTGTTGAACGCCCTGGTTGGGAAACGCATCAGCATCGTGCAGGATCAACCGGGGGTGACGCGCGACCGCATTTCCGTTCCGCTTCAAATCGACGGCCATTGGGTCGAGCTCGTCGACACCGGGGGTTACGGCTTCATCGATTCGGATAATCTCACCGAGCATATTGCCCACCAGATCGAGATGGCCATGAGCCGTGCCGACCTGGTGCTTTTCGTCGTCGACTGCGAAGACGGAATGACCGGGGCCGATCAGGAAGTCGCCACGCTGCTGCGACGAAAGGGATTGAAGACCATTCTGCTGGCCAACAAAGCCGATGGCCCCAAGGCCGACATGATGCTGACCGACTTCTCGCGCATGGGGCTCGGCACGCCGATCGGCGTCTCGGCGCTGCGCGGGCGGAATGTCGATCAGATTTTCGACGCCATCCGCAAGAGCATCAAGCTGGAGGATGCGCCGACCGAGATGCCGATCCCGCAGATGCACGTCGCGATTGTCGGCAAGCGGAACGCCGGCAAAAGCACGCTGGTCAACGCGATCGCGGAAATTTTTGAAGGGGAAGGCGACCGCGTCATCGTCAGCGAAGTGCCCGGCACGACGCGCGACAGCATCGACGTCAGCTTTGAAAAAGAAGGCAAGACGCTCATCGTCATCGACACCGCCGGCGTGCGCAAAAAACGGCACATGGTCACCAACGACATCGAGTTCTACAGCTACCACCGCGCCCAGCGCAGCGTGCGGCGGGCGGATGTGGTGCTGCTGTTGATCGACGCCACCGAATCGGTCAGCGAACCGGACAAAAAATTGGCGAGATACGTCGCCGAGCAGTTCAAGCCGGTGGTACTGGTGGTGAACAAGTGGGATCTGGCGCTCTCCAGCCTGAAGGAGCAGCGAAAGGATGGCACCGAGGAGTTGAACGACAGCGAGGTGATGGAGAAATATCGGAAGTATCTGGATGCCGAACTGGTGCATCTGGATTTTGCGCCGATTGCGTTCATCACCGCCAAGGATGGAAAGAATGTGCAGGAGGTGGTCAACCTCACGCAGCATCTATTCAAGCAGGCGAACATCCGAATCACCACCTCGAAATTGAATGAGGCGATCGAGCAGATTGTCAGTGAGAGGATGCCCAGTTTCCCCGGTGGACGCCGGCCCAAAATATATTACGGCACGCAGACCAGCGTGGCGCCACCGACGATCGTGCTGTTCGTGAATCAACCGGAATACGTGATGGACTCGTATCAGCGATTCATGGTCAATCGGATGCGGGAATTGTTGCCGTTCGATGAGGTGCCGATCAAGCTCCAGATTCGGGGTAGAAGCGCCCGCAATGCCGGCGCACCGCTGGGTCAGGCCCGGGCAGGACCGCGCTTCCGCGCGAAGGATGAAACCGAGAAGCACGAAGTCGTGGTAATCCCGCCCGAAGCGGATCAAGCCGTTCAACGGCCACGCGGAAAATCATTTAAGAAGTCGATCAAGAAGGTGATCAAGAAAACGCACAAGCAGGTGTACAAGAAGCCTGGAAACAAGGAGCAAGCCGCCAAACCGCATCCGAAGAAAGCCGGCAAGCGCGGGGCGTCGCGCGGGACGAGACCAAGCTGATTTTCCGGTCCCCTCCCCCCGGTACCCCGGGGGGAGGGTTCTTCGCATTTGCTTCGGAAACCGAATGCCGATTGGGATCTTCTGAAGAAGGTGGCATGGGCGTCTCGCCCATGC
>JANXVV010000379.1 GCA_025351525.1 Humisphaera sp.
CGGCAGTGAAACTGGCGACGGCCTTCATCCTGGAAAATGCCGGGCGGGGGATTCAAGTCCCTGAAGTTGCGGCCCATGTGAAAATGTCGCGCGCCTCGTTGGAGCCTCGGTTCAAGCGGATCCTGGATCGCACCATTCACCAGGAAATTCAGCGGGTGCAGATGGAGCAGATGAAACGACTCCTTGTCAACAGCCCCAACCCCCTGAAACAGATTGCGATGGAGGCGGGCATGCTACGAATAAATTTACACACTCTCAGGATTACAACTGTCGCGTGCTCGCGCAGGGTCATTTAGATGGACTTATGGACTTCAGGTGAACCTATGTCGCGAGTTCGACTATTCCTCTTCCTGTCTGCCTTCATGGCCCTCTTCTCGCACCCGGCATGGGGCGCGCTGAAGGTTGACATCAACCCCGACAACAATCGCAAAGACGTGTTGACCGTCGGCTTCGAGAACTGGGCCGTCAAGGTGGGGCCGACGGCGTCGGCGGAGTTCAACGGCATCAAGGTGACGCTTCGCAAAGTAGGTTCCCAGGGCACCGGATTGGCGATCGGTTGGTGGAAAGGCGGGTTGGATGATGGGGTCACGAAGGCAAACGACGGTGCCTACGTGAAAGACGGCAATTGAGGCGGTCAGTTGGAAATGGTCCCGAGCGGTTTAACCCCCGGCCGGCACAATATCGTCACCTACCACAATTCCGTCTGGGAACGGGAACTGAGTTCGTGCGTCATCGATGTGGATGGAACCATCAAGGTCAAGCGGGTTCAGCACCTGGCGTTTCCTGGCGCGGAAGGATACGGGCGCTTCGCCATCGGTCGTGCCGAACGCACGCGTTTCTTTATAAGGCCCGGCGTTTACGCCGGTTTGTGGTTTACCGAAGTAAACGCCGGGCTACATGAGAAAAACGCGTGCCTTCGGCACAGCCGCTAAAAATGACGGGATACTGAATCTGAATCGTTCCAGTAGCTCTCGTCGTTTTTAAATAGTGATCCTTTTATCGATTGAAGATCGCCATGAACCAACCCATTGACGCTCCATCCGCACCCTCGGCTTCGCGCTCTTCAGCCGTGCGCGTCAACTACAAATGGTCGGTCGTATTGATGCTCTGGTTCGCCTGCTTTCTCAACTACGGCGATCGCCAAGCCATTTCGGCGGTCTTTCCCAAGCTCAAAGAGGAATTTGGTTTCAACAAAGTTCAGTTGGGATTGATCGGATCGGCGTTCAGGTGAGCGTATGCCATCGGCGCGCCGGTCGCCGGTTATGTGGGAGACAGGCTGCGCCGAAAGAATCTCATTCTCGGTGGGTGTCTATTCTGGAGCTTCGTCACGGTGACAACCGGATGGTGCGGGCGACTCACCTGCCCTCGCGCCGTTCACCGTGTACGATTCCAACATCTTCGCATCCGTTTTCGACGCGATCGAGCTGCGGGCGCGATCTACCGCCGCCGGAATCATGAATACAGTCGGGTGGGGAGGCGGAGCGATGGGTCCGCTCGTGGTGGGCTGGTTCGCACGGCATGGACGATATGCCACGGAAGTGGACAACATGAGCCACGCCATTGCGGGCACGTGCCTGATCTATCTCATGGGTGCCGCACTACTTCTCGTGGCGGCGTTCGTTTTCGCGGGGCGGGATCTCCCCGCAGGCGATCGCGGTTGCTGCACTATGCCACGGACGAGACCGCGCGAACCTGACCGATCGAAGCGGGGATGACGGTTGGATGCGGGTGGGTCAACCCGTAGTGCATCACTTCCAGACGGCGGGCGACTTCCCCGATGTCACCGGGCCGCTTTGCAGCCGCCGTTCGGCAGCAATCCATCACGAGATGCGACAGCGGTTCCGGGACACGCGGGTTGATTTCATGCGGGGAAGGGATTTTTGAGTCCACGAGGAAACTGTTTTCAGATCGCTTGATCGTGAAGAGCGTCGGGATTTTCTGACCGGTCAGACCCCAGTACATGGTCGCGCCGAAATTGAAAATATCAGTCCGCTGCACTACCGGTTCGCAGCGCACCTGCTCGGGCGAAATGTAATCCGGAGTGCCTTGGATGCGCTCTTTGACAGTGCCGCATTTGCAGGCTTGACCGAAGTCGATGAGCGTTACGGTGCCGGCTTCACCGATAAGGATGTTGTTGGGTTTAAGGTCGCAGTGGACGTACCCCAGATGGTGCAGGGCGGCCAGCGCCTGGGCCGTGCCGATGAAGACCGAAACCATATCCGCCATGCGCTCGGGCGGGCGGGTGTCGAGCGGTGTGCCGTTGACCAGTTCCATAATCAAAGCCGCATCGGTCACTTTTCGGAACAAAGTTTTGTTGATCTTCAAATCGAGCGATTTGCGCAGGCCGGGATGATTGAAATGACTGCTCACCTCGAACTCGGCCTCAAGCTGCTCGATGAAACGGATGTCTTTTTCTTCCTTACGGACGACGTGCTTCAGCGCGAAAAGTTTATGGGTCACCGGTTCGCTCACGACGTAAATGCGGCTGCCGGCCCCTTCGCCGAGGAACTCGACGACATCGTATCCGAACAGATGGCGCGGCATCGTCGAGGCGTTGAACGCGGATTTAGAAAACTGTGTTGCGCTCATAAATAAATCACCCACGGTCCCAACTGCATTGGTTATTCCAGCGATATCTACTCCTCATAACGGCTTTCGTGCATGATTGTTGGCGAGTTTTAGAAATGTTTTTCGTTTAAATTGAGACGGGGATGGGGTCGCACTCCGCATGATCGATGCAATCCGCAATCTCAATCGCACGAATCGGTCATGCTATTTCCCCACCGCCGACTCAATTTCTTCCAGTGAAACCAGTCCATCGGCCACCAGTTGATAGCCGCTCTGCTCAAGCGAGATAAATTTGTTGCCGTTCAGCACCTTTTTGATCCCCTCCATGGTGCGGTTGGTTACGATCACATCGCGCAGTTCATCGGTGGTTTGCAGCAGTTCAAAGAAAGCGCGACGGCCCGCGAAACCGGTGCCCAGGCAACGCGCGCAGCCTTTGGGTTCAAAGATGTCGGTCACACCCTCCGAGGCCAGCCGCATCTTGTCCAGATCTTCGGCGGTGGCTTTGACGGGCCGTTTGCAGAACTGGCACAGTTGCCGCACCAGTCGTTGCGCGATGACGACGTGGAGCCCTTGCGCGACCAGATAAGGTTCGACGCCCAGATCGAGCAGCCGAAAGATCGATCCGATGCTGTTGGTGGTGTGAACCGTCGAAAAAACCAGATGCCCGGTGATGGCGGCCTGCATGGCGATGCGGGCGGTTTCGGAGTCGCGAATTTCACCGACGAGGATCGCGTCCGGGTCTTGCCGAAGCACCGAACGCAGCAGGGTGGAGAAGGTTTTGTCCTGCGCCTCATCGACCTGAATCTGCGTCACGCCTTCCAACTGCACCTCAACCGGGTCTTCAATCGTCACCACGTTTTTCCGGCCAAGGTCGCTGCTGCGCACCAGCGAATAGAGCGTGGTGGTTTTACCGGAACCGGTCGGGCCGCACACCAGCAACATGCCGGCTTCTTTTTGCAGTTCGTGTTTGACGGAATCGAGCATCCATTTTGGAAGCTGAAGATTGTCGATCTTCAGCGGTGCATTGGCGGCGTCGAACACCCGCACCACCAACTTCTGCCCGAACATCGCCGGGGCATAGCTGACGCGGTAATCGGCCCGCCGAAAGCCAACGGTTCGGCCACCGAGCGCACCCGGAATCTTGGCGGCAAAATGCCCTTCCTGCACACTGGTTCGTTGCGAAATATCGATGTCGCTGAGCACCTTGACCAGCGCCGAGAGTCGGATGCCGATTTCATTGGGGACTTTGGAGACATCGACCATCATGCCATCAATACGGATGCGAAGCTGGTAGTAATCGGTCTTGGGTTCCAGGTGAACATCCGTCGCCCGCGTGCGCGAACAGATCAGCAGCAGCAGGCGGAGAATATCGACCGCTTCGCGCTTCGTCTTTTTCTTTTTGACGGCGTCTTTGCCCGCATCTTTCGCAGGTTCTTTGCCGGCTGCGTGCATCACCTGTCCCCGCGCGCTGATGAGCGCAATATCTACTTCGCTGAAAGATTTTTCAGGGAGTGAGTCGGCGAGCGCTTCCAGCGTGACCTCGAAAGTGGCCGCATCTCCCCCGCCTTCGGGGGGTTCATCCGATTCAAATGAGATCAGTTCCGATTCAGCCTTCCCCTTGTTGCCGCCGGTTAGCTTCCCCTTACTTTTTAAATCATTGGGCCGCGACGGTTCCGGTGATGAATCCACCTCCATTTGGATCGGCGCATCATCGTCATCCACCACTTCAACCAGATCCTCTTCGGAAAGCGTTTCGATCTCCTCGAAATCGCTGTAATCCTCAATCACTTCCAACCCCTCATCCAACTCCAGCACATCCTCCACCTGCGGCGCCTTTGCCGCTTGCGGCTTAGCCGAAGGATCCACCACCACCAGCCGCGTGCTCCCGATCTGCACCACCTGTCCCGGATTTAACGGCGTGGTACTGACCCGCTTTCCCCCCATCATCGTCCCATTGCTCGAATTGAGATCGCGAACCACCCAGCCTCCCGCGCGCGATTCCAAGACGCAGTGAAACCGGCTGGCCATCAGATCGGCCAACACCAGCTTGTTGTCCACATGCCGTCCGATCGTCAAAGGTTGCGGTCCCAATGGAACTTGCTGCTTCCCCTGCGGGGTGGTAATTTCGAGGTAGGGCCCTTGCATTTAAACCGATCTGCAACCAATTCGCTTCGCTGACTTCCGACGAACGTCTGCCTTTGACGCCGCACGATACCGGAAGTTCGTCAATCATAAGGGCAGGAAGGGAGGATGCAAAATAGACTTCGCTTGCAACGACCGGCTTCCGCGAATACAAGGTTTGAATCGTGCGCGGCGCGCGGCGAGAAAGATCTCTGACCTGGAGAAGTTTGTCGCTGTTCCGAAAAAATCTCATGGTGGGAGCGACCGTCCTCGCCAGCCTGACTTTACTGGGGGTGCTCATGCTGAAGTTCGGCGCGCTCCCCGCCCAATGGTTTGGGCCGGCACGGTTATTGGTCGAGCTGCATGTCGCGCGCGCGGATGGGTTGAGTCCGGGATCCGCCGTCAGCTACCTGGGCGTGACGGTCGGGAATATCAGCAAACTTCGAAGATCGGCGGATCAGACGCAGGTCGTCATCGAAACATTGATCGACGCCGCCAACCCGCCCCCGGCGAATGTGGTGGGACGGATACGTTCCCAAATTGTCGGGGGTGGATCGAACGTGAGTCTGGAAGTGCCGGACGGCAAGCCTGAAGGCCATCTGAAGGCCCACGCGAGTATCCCCACGCAGTTTGTCGGCATCGATCTGCTGCCTCCGGAGTTTGCAATGCTCGCCACGGAATTGCGGGTGACCGTTCAGCAGGTTCGCGAAGCAAAACTGACTGAACATTTGGATCAAACTCTGGCGACCTTTCGCATGCAAGCTGAAAAGGCCGGGAAATTGATCGAGTCGCTGGATGGGGCCGTCAGCGATCCGAAGCTGCGCGATGATTTGAAGGCCTCGATCGCCAACTTCCGCACCGCCACCGATTCAGCCACGCGGGTCGGCACCAACCTCGAAAAATTCAGCACCACTCTCGAAAAGCTCGGCGACAATCTCACCAGCGTCACCGCTAACGCCAACGCCAGTATCACGAAGACGCAGGGGCATATCGACGGACTGGCCAGACAGATGGACGATCGGCTGATGCAGGTGAGTAAACTGCTGGAGCAGTTCCAGTCGATCGCCGGCAAAGTCGACCAGGGAAAAGGCACGGCCGGGATGCTCATCAACGATGCCAAGCTCTATGAAAGTCTGGTGGATACGTCTAAAGAGTTGAATCTGACGATCACGGATTTGAAATTGCTGGTGAAACAATGGACGGATGAAGGGGTTTATATCAAGTTGAATAAGTAGAGTGGTGGATAAATTTCGTCATTCGTAATTTTTCCAAACCTCCACTATTATTTGCCGCACACCGCCGATCCCCGGAGTTACATCATGCGCATTCGTCTATCGCTGTTGCTTACCGCATTCCTGGTCGTCGCCCGCGCACCGGCGCAGGAAATCGTCATCGGTGAATACGGCTCTCTCACCGGCGGTACGGCGACGTTTGGCATCAGCACCGACGAAGGCGTCAAACTGGCGGTCGATGAAATCAATGCCAGGGGCGGGGTGCTGGGGAAGAAGGTGCGGGTGGTGGTCGTCGACGATCAATCCAAGCCGGAAGAGGCGGTGACGGCGGTGCAGAAACTGATCACGCAGGATCATGTCGTGGCGGTGATCGGTGAGGTGGCGAGCAGCCGATCGCTGGCGGCGGCGCCGGTGTGCCAGCGGGCGAAAATCCCGATGATCTCGCCTTCCAGCACCAACCCGAAAGTCACCAGAGTCGGCGATTATATCTTCCGCACCTGCTTCATCGATCCGTTCCAGGGCGCGGCGATGGCGAACTTTGCCCTCAAGGATTTGAAGCTCAAAAAATTCGCGATTCTCTATGATGTGAAGAACGATTACAGCGTGGGCCTTCGCGAATTTTTCAGCAACACGGTGAAACAGAACGGCGGCGAGATCGTCGCGGACGAAAGCTATGGCGAAGGGGACAGCGATTTCAAAGCACAGCTCACGAAAATCAAAAGCACTCAACCCGATGCGATTTACTGCCCGGGGTACTACACCGAAGTGGGTTTGATTTGTCGTCAGGCCCGGGAGCTGGGCATCCATATTCCGCTGATGGGCGGCGACGGGTGGGACAGCGATAAGACATTTGAAATCGGTCGCGATGCGGTGAATGGTTGCTTCTTCACCAATCACTATTCGCCCGACGAAGACAGGCCGGCAGTGAAATTATTCGTCGAAACCTATAAGAAAAAATATAACGGCAAAACTCCCGATGCGATGGCCATCCTCGGCTACGACGCGATGAATCTGCTCTGCACCTCAATTCAGAAAGCCGGCGGCACGAAGGGCAAGGCAATTCGACAGGCGTTGGCGGAGACGAAGGAATTCCCCGGTGCCAGCGGGTTGCTCACGATCGACGCCGAGCGAAATGCGCAGAAGCCGATTGTGGTTTTGAAGATCGAGGGTGGGAAGACGAAGTTTGTGACCAGTATCAAACCGTGAGAGTCTTCGTCATCCTGAAATACTCCTTGCCTCGGAGTTTGTGATTTTTTTAGCGGCTGTGCCCAAGGCACGCGTTTTTCGAGTCAAGAAAAAGCGCGTGCCTTCGGCACAGCCGCTAAAAGGTTCCAGTTACAGAATACATTGTATTGAACTAAATTCCGTCGCCCATCCCCATGCAGCAGTTCCTCCAACAGCTCATCAACGGCCTATCCTGGGGTGCGATCCTCGCGCTCATCGCCGTCGGCTATACGATGGTCTATGGCGTTCTCCGGCTGATCAATTTCGCACACGGTGACATCTACATGGTCGGAGCCATGGGCGGTTGGTATGTCTCCACACACTGGTATCACATCGATCACCCCTCATGGCCCGCATTCTTTCTGATTTTTTTCACCAGCGTCGTGGCCTGTGCGGCGATCGGGTTTCTGATCGAGTTGATCGCCTATCGCCCGCTGCGGGGGCAGCCTCGAATCACCGCGCTCATCACCGCCATCGGTGTCTCGCTTTTTCTCGAATACGGCGGGCAGCAGTTCTTCGGCGCTTCCCCACAGGGCTTTCCGCAACTCATCCCCGGCCTTGAGGCAAACCCTCAACTGTTTCACATCGGCGATGTCTTCATCGGCAAAGTCGATGCGATCATCTTCATCGTGACACTGCTGCTGATGCTCGGCCTCTGGTATCTGGTCATGCGAACGAAATGGGGGTTGGCGCTTCGCGCGGTGTCGTTCCGATTCGACACCGCCGCGTTGATGGGGATCAACATCAACCGCATCGTCAGCCTCACCTTCGTTCTTGGTTCCGTGCTCGCGGCGACGGCGGGAATTCTGGTGGCGATCCGCAACCCCAAGGTCGAGCCGCTCATGGGCCTTCAGCCGGGCATCAAGGCATTTGTCGCGGCGGTGCTGGGAGGGATCGGCAATATCCCCGGCGCGGTGGCGGGCGGTTTTTTGTTGGGCATGACCGAAGTGCTGGTCGCCGGTTATTTGCCGCAGGGCTCGCAGTATAAAGATGGCATCGCTTTCGTTATTCTCATCGCCGTGCTGCTTCTAAAACCCTCTGGATTATTCGGGCAGAATGTCATCGAAAAAGTCTGATCAATCCGCCCCCGTCAACGCCCGTCCCTGGCTTCAAGTGTTGGCCGGCAACGCGTGGCTGTTGGCGCTTCTGCTGTTATTTCCGCTCGCCCGATACATCGAAGATTCGGAAAAAGTCACGACGTATCACTTTGATATTTTGATGCGCATCGGCATCGCGATCGTCGCGGCGATGGGGTTGCAACTCATCAACGGTATCAGCGGGCAGTTCTCGCTGGGTCACGCGGGATTCCTGGCCGTCGGCGCGTACACCGCCGGATTTGCGATCGAAAATTTTTCGACGATGCAGCGGGGAACCGAGGATATTTCCGCCGCACGATATGCGAATCCCGGCGGGGTGTTGCTGTTCGTGGTTGCGATCACTGCGGCACTTGGGCTGGTGGGCGGCGGGCTATCGCTTGCGATGATGGGCCTTCGCCGTCTGGGCCGGATCGTGCCCTCGCTGTCGGGCATCGTCGGGCTGGCGTTCATGGGTTGGCTGGCGGTGGATATTATCCTTGCAGCGCGTGCCGGTGGGCCGCAATGGCATTCGGTTTGGTCGCGGCTGTTTTATTTCGGGGCGCAGTTATACGACGGCATCATCGGGCACGGCACGCCGACATCTCTCTGGCTGACAAATCATTTTCCGGAGTCATGGCGATATGCGGCCTCAATGTTCATCGCCATTGTCGCCGGGGGGATTCTGGCGGCGGTGGCCGGATGGGTGGTCGGGCTGCCCACCCTCCGGCTTCGCGGTGATTATCTGGCCATCGCCACGCTGGGCTTTTCCGAGATCATCCGCATCGTCATCACCAATGCCAAACCGCTGGGACGTGCGACCGGATTGCAGATCGCCCCTTATCCCATCGCGCGCGATCTGACCGAAACACCACCGATTCCCGGCCATTATATTTTCCCCTGGGTGATGGGTGCGGCGATCCTCACCACCGCAATGATCTGGCGTTTGAAGAACTCCGCGAAGGGCCGGGCGATTCAGGCGGTGCGCGAGGATGAGGTGGCCGCCCGAGCCATCGGAATCGATACGGTTCACCACAAAGTGATCGCGTTTGTGATCGGCGCGTTTTTTGGCGGCGTCGCCGGTGCGCTGATGGCCACCCGCATCGGTTACATCAACCCCGGCAACTTTGAATTGAAGGATTCCATCACCCTCGTCGTCATCGTCACTCTCGGCGGGCTGGGAAGCATCTGGGGATGCATCATCGCCGCAGTGCTGTTGACGGTTCTCCCGCAGATATTATTGTCGCCTCAGGAATGGATTGAATTTCTGCTGTCGCCGATTTTAAAATGGTTCGGCATCGCGCAGGTGAATTTCTCCCCGCGTATTGCCGAGGCGATGAAATGGGTCGCCGACCGGCAGATGGTCGTCTATTCGCTGCTGCTGATTTTCCTGATGCTGGCGAAGCACGGCGATTTTTCCGGGTTGAAGACTCGCCGGTGGTTCCGATCGCAGAGCCATCGCATTTGAGATTTCCGGTCCCCTCCCCCCGGTACTCCGGGGGGGGGGGTCAGGTGAGGGGTCTTGCCTTTTTCTTCCGTCGATTCGATAAATCTCGCCTGTTCTGACCGTGAAGAAAGACCCCTCACCCTAACCCTCCCCCCATGAGTACCTGGGGGCAGGGGACCGGAGAGCAAAATGCGATGGCTCTGCTTCCGATCGAGCCCTCGACGTTTGAAATTGGAATCATCAAACTGAATCGAGTATTTTGGATATGGTGGCATGGGCGTCTCGCCCATGCATTTTTTTTCGGCTGGAAAGCACGGGCGAGACGCCCATGC
>JANXVV010000188.1 GCA_025351525.1 Humisphaera sp.
AGCCGTCCGTGGCTACCCTGAGAATCCATATAGGCCTCCTTGCCTGATGCGGTTGAAACACCCTCATCATCGCAAACGCGGCCTTCCTGTCTATCCCCATGGCCTGTCGTCATTTACAGATTCGGGAAGTGCCATTCGTGCGTGGCACCTTATCACCGTACCCATCAAATTTTTTAGAGATCGCGATACGACTCTCGACGATTGGCAACGATCGTCACGGTCACACGCCGCCGTCCATCATCTACCGTGTAGACGATTCGATAATCGCCCAACTCGAATCCTGCAGGTATCCGCAACTCCTGCAAGTTTACGGCAACCCACCGGACGAGGGTTTTTGGCCAGAGCGAGAATCTTCGGATCGATTCAGCGAACTATATCACGGGACAGCTTTTTAATGTCTCTGTCCGCCGCCGCCGAGAAAAGAACGTCGTAATCTTCATCTTGGTTCACTCCAGCCCCAACTCTTTGCGGACTTGCGAGTAAGGCTTTGTTCCACCCTCTGCTAAACGCCGCTTGGACTCTGCGGCATCACCGGCTTCTGTGTCTCGACGACGTTTAATCGAACCGGTGGAACGAGCCGGTTTCGATTTCGGAGCTTGCGATGACGCCGTACCAAGCCCGCGAAGCGCCAGGTAATCCTTCTCCGGCAGCACCACAAAACGCTTGCCGCCCAAATTGATCGTCTGCACGGCCATGTTTCACCCTGGGGAAAAATAACCCTTCATTCCCACACCTTATATCAAAAACGTTCATACCTGTTGCCCATTCCCATTCACCATCGCCACCGCCTGATCATACACCCCCATGCACGCCTTCGCCGCATCCGCCCAGGAACGTCGGCGGACCTCGAACGAACCATGCTGCCGCAGCGTGCTGGCCAGCGGCGGGTGCTTCAGAACGGCGACGATTTTATTCGCCATCTCGTTGATGTCCCAAAAGTCGACCTTCAGCGCGTTGTGCAGCATCTCACTCACGCCGCTCTGTTTGCTGACGATCACCGGCACATCATGGCTCATCGCTTCCAGCGGAGCGATGCCGAAGGGCTCACTCACGCTGGGCATCACATACAAGTCGGCCATCTTGAAGACCTTTTCCACGTCGCCCCCGCGCAGGAAACCGGTGAACAGCACCTTGTGCCCGATGCCCATCGCGGCGGCCATCTCGATCGTGCGGCGGATCATGTCGCCGCTGCCGGCCATCACAAATTTCACGTTGTCCATCACCTCCAGCACCTTTTTGGCGGCGGCGATGAAATACTCCGGGCCTTTCTGCATCGTGATGCGACCCAAAAACAAAACGATCTTCTCATCCTTGTGGATGCTGTATTTTTCCTCGTCGAAACCGTTCCCATTGCAGTCGATGGCGTTGTAGACAACTTCCACTTTATCGCCTTCGATGCCGTAGTGATGGGCGATGAGATTTTTCGTGAGCGAGCTGACGGCAATGACCTTCATCGCGCTGTGCATACCGCGCCGTTCGATATCGTAGATGCGCTGATCGACGTGTACCCCGCTGCGATCGAACTCGGTCGAGTGAATGTGAACGACCAGCGGGACATTCTTCAACGCGGCGACGGCCATGCCGGCGGGGAAGGTCATCCAGTCGTGGGCATGCACCACATCGAACGACTCGTTCCGCGCGATTTCGGCGGCGAGGGCGGCGTAGCGCTGGATTTCCAAAAACATGTCGCCGCCGTATTGCCCGCCACCGGAATCCGCCGGCGAATTTAAATATCCCGGCGTGGCAGTGTTGGCAGCGGTGGCCGCCTCGGGCGTCGGTGGGGGCGCAGCTACAGCGGGTTGCGCGGAGACCGGCCTTGTGCCGGACGCAGTGCGCGGGCGGATCGGGGCTTCATATTGCGATGGCGATTCGTAAGGATTTGTGAGCTGCGCATCGATCGTGCGGAACGTCACATTTTCAAATTCATCCAGCCGCATCTCCGTCGCCGGGGCCGCCAGCGGACTGTTGACGTGCGGACTGACCAGACGAACGTGTGTGGAAAACGGCGTTGAAACGGGCCGTGGAAGCACGAAAATGATGTCGGTGCCCAGGCCGCTCATCGCTTTGGTCAGCCCATAGCACGCCGTGCCAAGACCACCACTGATGAACGGCGGGAACTCCCAACCCAGCATGAAAACACGCATACAAACCGACTTTCTGCATCGCAGATTTTAGCGCGGAAGTTGATTCGCGGACATAAACATCGAGCCGTCTGCTAAATCCCCCAGTTCGCCCGATAGTTACAAACTAAACCGTCTGACGATAAATGCAAGTTTTGCGCGGCTTCGGAAATGGATTTTTGGAGGGCGGTCGTCCTCGACTGCCGCAGCGGCGGCAGGGGACTGCACCTATCGTAGTAAAGCGAAACAGCTTTTGAACCCGCAACCGTTTGCCACCGTTTTACCAGGAGATTACAGTAGCTGATGTGACAAACTCCGATCAGCCCACCCTATTGCCAAAGCAAGCGTATTCGGCTGATCTTGAAACCGTGCCGGTGATCTACACCCGCTTTTTGCCCCCGGTGCCGATGTCATGGATCGAGCGGGCGATGGCGGCAATTGTGGCGATGGGCTGCCTCGGTGTCCTTTGCATTGCCGCGTGGTTGCAACCGAACCAAGTAGGATTCGGAACGCATCGCCAACTGGGGTTGGCCGCCTGCGCGTTCAAAATCCGCACCGGTCTGCCCTGCCCGAGTTGCGGGTACACCACCGCGTTCACCTACTTCGCCCACGGCAACTTCATCGCAAGTTTTTACACGCAGCCGATGGGCGCGCTGCTGGCGCTGGTTAGTGCGGTGGCGGTGTGGATCGGTTTTTACATCGCCTTCACCGGTCGGCCGGTTCACCGACTGTTCGGGCTGTTGTCCAGCCGATACTATCTGATGCCCATCCTGTTCTTTGCGCTGGTGTCGTGGGGATGGAAAATTTTCCTCACCCGCACCGGGCATGATGGATGGTAGAGGTAAATTAGCGTACCTCTCCCATTTTAGCGGCTGTGCCGAAGGCACAGCCGCTAAAAGAATACAGCGGCATTTTACGCCTTGTGGAGTTCTTCATGCACCTGTGGCCGCGACATTCCACTTTCTTCTGCTTCGCCTGCTGCTCTTTGATGGCCGCACTGGCATCCGGTTGCAACCTCATCGGCGCGGCGGCCCAGGTGTTGCCGCAGCCAGATATCTTGCCCTCCTACAAAGGGTTATCCGGCCAGACCGTCGGTGTCATGGTCTGGGTGGATCGCGGCGTCCGCATCGACAATCCGGCTCTGCAAGGCGATGTCGCCCGCGGATTGACGACCAAATTCAGCCAGGTCACCAACCCCAAGGATCCCAAAGATCTGGAAAAAGTGCCGCCGGAGATGGCTCACATCCAATACCTCAATCCGATGTCCATCCTGCGATTTCAGGAAGATCACCCGGAGCTGGAGGGAATGCCCTCCACCGACATCGCCAAACGGCTCGGCGTCACCCGCGTGATCTATCTCGAAATCTACAGCTTCGAAACGCGCCCGAACGAATCGATCGATCTGTTCAAAGGCACCCTGCTCTCCAAACTGGAAGTGCTGGAAATATCCACCGGACCGGGCGGCGTGAAAACCGCGCGGGTCGCCTATTCCGACTCTGACCTGCGCAGCGTCTACCCGCCCAATCGCCCCGAGGGAATCGCCGGCACGGATGTCAGCTCCGAATACATCTACCGCAAAACGGTCGATCAATTCACGACGGACGTAGCGACTAAATTCGTGACGCATCCGGCGGAGAGGTGATTGATTGGTCACTGGTCAGTGGTTCGAGCGTGTTTAAAAATACGGTGGAGACTGTCTTAATCAGGCTCTTAGAAAATTCGGCGAGAACCAGGCACAACCCATGAGATTTGAAATTTCCAACCATTTGTTGCACCGCCTCGTGATTTTGTTTTTGCTGACCTCAAGCGGTTGCAACATCATGAGCGCGCTGGCCTACAAAACGATGGGGCCGAACGTGATACCGGCGGAGTATGCGCCACCGAAGGAACCGACGCTGGTGCTTGCGGAAAGCTATGGGCAGTCCAACGATCTTCAACCCTACGCCGATCAACTTGGAAATCTGGTGACCAAGGAACTTGCGGCGCACAAAGTGGCCCCGCTGATCGATGACACGAAATTGATGGCCTTACGCGGTGAAAAGGCGGGCGGTTATGACAAGATGAAGATTCCCGACGTCGGCAAAGCCGTCGGCGCGAAGCAGGTCGTCTACATCGACCTGCGCCAATGCGGCATCGAAAGCGTGCCGGGATCGGATTTGTTTCAAGGCTCCATCGAGGCGACTGTTCGCGTGGTGGACGTGGCCACCGGGCAAACCCGATGGCCTGACGTGGGGGATAGCCATCCGTTCAAAAAGAAGACCGAATTCACTCGACGCGATGCCCGCGATACGCCCCTGGCAATGCGAAACATGATGCTCGAAGACCTGGCTGGCGCGGTCTCAAGGCTGTTTTACGATGTCAAACCGGAGTTTGAAGGGGGCAAGGGAGAGCCGGATTGACGGAGCAAATTCCGAGTCTGTTTTCGACAAGTTTTCACGCTTTGTGCTACTCGGATGATTCACCGCGAAAGCACGAAAACACGAGGAAGACTTTCATGGGAATGATTTTACAGAAATAATCAAACCGCATTTTGCGCGCATTTCCGATCAATCGCTCTTTGTATTCCTTCGTGTTTTCGTGACTTCGTGACTTCGTGGTCCATCCGATTTTTCCGGGTGAGCCGTCGCTCACCCCCCTCTCAAAACTTCTCCGGCCTGCGATACCGATCCGCCTCCCCATTCTCAAACGGGTCATACACCAATTCAAGCTTCATCACCCGACTGACATCCAATTCAATCTCCCCGCTCTTCGGCAACGGATTCGCGTCAAGCACCGGTCGCAGCACTTCCTGCATCCCGGCTAAAAACTTCACCACATCCAGTCCCATGAACATCGGCGGCACCTGCTTGAACTTCGGTCGATAGCTTTGAAACAAACTGACCACGCCGCGCGGGTTGGATCGCCGGTAATGCTCCAGGGCCACCGCACACTGAATCATCCCCTGATAGAAATCGTGCTTGACGCCGTACGCCATGTGCCAGATGTCTTCCCACGCCTCATGGGCCTCGAAATATTCATGCTCGTTGAAAAGATGAATGCCGTCGTAGTACAGTTTTCGTTCGAGTTCGGGGGACATGATCTATCTGGAAAAATTTGAAGTGGGGGTGATTTTGTAGCATGGGCCACCAGCCCATGCTGCGAATAACTTCACAAACGCTCAGGATGAAAAGCGGTTGCTTCCTTTGTCAAAACTTTCACGCATATTTATGCGTAATTAACCGTGTAAAAAGTATCGCCTGCCCGAAATTACTGCTCGTTCATCCGCTTCTCCCCCTGATACAAATCCAGATAGAAGTAGAGCATCTCCCTCTCCCCCACCTGCTTCGTCCGCGCGTGCCGGAAGTTGAACTTCTCGAATAGTTTGATCGCCGGTTCGCGATCGACGAATGTGTCGAGCGCGACTTTGATGTAACCTTGCGCGTTGCAGAACCGCACCGCCGCCTCCACCAACCCGCTGCCGACGCCGCGACGGCGATGCTCGCGGCAAACGCGCAACCGGCGGATCTCACCGATGCCGGGGTCGTGCTGCTGCACGCCGATCATGCCGACGATCTTCTGATCGTCCGCCTCGGCGACCCAGAAATGGCTGCCGTCCTTCTTCATGTAAGCCGCAAGAATATCGTCGATGTCGAAGCCCGTGTCGTTTTCCGCCAGCTTGCCGCCGAGCATACCATCGACATACAGCGCGCGACACGGCTGCAAATCCACGTCTTTAAAACTGCGGATCTGGAATGCCATCGGCCCCGATGGCAAGGCATCGGAATCGCTCTCCGGACTCATTCGTAGATCGTTCGGCGTCATCGCCCTGAATTCTACGGGCATCCAAAATAACTGTAAATGCAGGAAATCGTCATCCCACCACGATCTTGTCCAATCGGTCCGTCTCGGTATCGAGCAGCGCGACTGTTTTGAAATGGGCCCGGTACAGCGCGCCCGGATTGATGAGCCGTGTACGGCCCGCGCGCGTATCGCTGAAAACGTGCGTATGGCCTTGCAGCAGATAGTCCGTCTGTTCGGCTTCCAGAATTTGTCGACAGAGGGCCGGGTTGTCGCCGTGGGTGATCGCGAACGACTTGCCGCCCAGATTCAATTCCGCCTGACGACCCCCGCACGAAAGCCCGAGCGACTTCGCATACTCTTCCAAGTCGGCCACGTCCCAGTCGTTGTTCCCCCAGACGAATGTCACCGGCAATCCCGCGAATTGATCGAGCACGCGCTGTCCCCCCACGTCACCGCAATGGATATAATACTCCGCGCCGCGACTGCCCAGTTGACGCAGTGCGGCGATCAACGGGTCGGTCCGATCATGGGTATCACTGAGGATGCCGATCAACATATGACGAATGGTAGTGCGGCGAATCGCAGGCGTAAAACGCCTTCATCGTTCGGCAGCGTGTTCTTTCTCATGCAGAAAGGAAATCCCGTGCATCGCCCCGCAGCCTCGCCATTGAAATCTCTCGCCGGTTTCACACTGGTCGAACTGCTGGTCGTCATCGGCATCATCGCCCTGCTCATCTCGATTCTGCTGCCCGCTTTGAGCAAGGCCCGCGAACAGGCCAATTCGGTCAAATGTCTTTCCAACCTGCGGCAGTTCGGGCAGGCATTGCAATTGTATGTCGTCGACAGCCGGGGCTACATCCTTCCCGCCGGCTACCTGACGACGCCCCCCGATGCATCCGGCACCAACGCGGAAAACTACGCGACACTTCTAGTAAATACTGAATTATTGACCACCCCGAAAATCAACGCAATGACCAATGGTCCCTCATCGGCATCGTCGGTTTTCTTCTGCCCGCAGGGGAATACGGATGCCATTGGCGCCCAGTACTCCGCCGGTGGGCCGCTCCTCAAGCCAACCCCGGCGACCCGCTCCGATCAAGTCTGCGCCAAGCCCTGGCGAACCAAATCTGCCTCGACCGGAATCATCGTGGATACCTGGTATGGCATCAACGGCAACTGGGGCGACTCCACCGTCTCCAACACACCCTGTTTTGTCATTCCCGACACCAAGGCCAAAAGCAACGCGGTTCTGAAAAAGGCCGGCGGCATTCCCTACTCCGCCGACATGGTCTTCATGTTCGATGGCGTATTTTACGATCTGAATTTCGACGCCAACCGTTTGAGCGCACGGCATAACCGCAACACCCAGTCCAACCTGCTCTTCTTCGACGGCCATGCCGCCACCTACAGCGTCGCCGAACTACCCGGCGGCGCGGGCAACGCGAACCTGCCGACCAATCCATTCGCTTCCGTTACTACACTGCGGAAATTCAACGGGCCAAAATGGCGGGTGGATCAGTAGAAGAACTTCCCCGATCAGGGTGGCATGGGCATCCCGCCCGTGCATTGTTGCCGCGTCATTCGATGTCGATATGCAAACATCGCCTCCACCTTTCGCCTCAGAAATAGTTTGTCGGCAACCCACCCCAGCGGCCCGAGCGGTGCGCGATACGTTACCTCATCCACCAACTTGGTCGTCTCCGAATCAACTTGAATAAACCGATGCTCATGCCGCCAAGCCTTGAACGGGCCGGATTCCTGCTCATCCACAAACCCCGCTTTCCCATCGCAGGGCGGGTCGTGCCGGACGATTTTCGCCACCCACTGACCGCGAAACCCGAACACTATTTTAGCCGAGATCACTATCCGCGAACCCACCCGCACCGGAAGATCGGCGGACACTATTTTCACCGCCGCATTCGGTGGGGACAATGCCGGCAACGACTTGATCACATCCTCATGGAACACCCACACCGCTCCCAGCGGCGCGGCAATCGTGGTCTCGAATATCAGTGACGGCATGTCTGCATCATAGGCCCGCCGTCTCCGCTATGATGTCCGAGACAGGAGAACCCATGCCCGATGTGAAGCTCCGTTCCGCGACCGCCTCCGACCTGCCCTCCATCAATGCGATCTATAATTATTACGTGCGGCATTCAACCTGCACCTATCAGACCGAGCCTGAAACCTCCGAGAGCCGGGCGGCCTGGTTCGCGGCGCACGGGCCGGGCCATCCGATCATCGTGGCGGAACAAAACGGGCTGATGGTCGGTTGGGGCTCGCTGTCGCGCTTTCATCCACGGTCGGCGTACGGGCGAACCGTGGAAAATTCAGTCTACGTTCACGATCAATATCACCGGAGGGGAATCGGCGGCGCGATTCTGGCGGATTTAATTCTGCGGGCCGGAAAAATCGGCCACCATGCCATCATCGCCGGGATCGATGCCGAGCAGTCGGCGAGCGTGGCTCTCCACACCAAGCACGGTTTCAAACAGGTGGGCTATTTAAGCGAGGTGGGGTTTAAATTCGATCGTTGGCTGCATGTGATTTATATGCAATTGATGCTGTAGCGGATTAACCGATTATTTAGCCGTCTCGCTTGCGAGGCGCGTCCGGCTCTCTGGTCCCCTCCCCCCATGTACTCATGGGGGGAGGGTTAGGGTGAGGGGTTTTTCTTCTTGCGGATTAAGTGTCCGGGGAAAGCCACAGGGAACCCATCGCAGCTACGCTACAACCAAAACAGGGGGAACCGCGATGTCGCTGAAGCGCGAAGTCGAACGCGAAGGAAATTCATTTTGATTTCTTCGCGTTCCACTTTGCGCTTTCGCCGCTTCGCGGTTGCTATCCTCTCTCGGCCAGAAGATTTTGATCGAATGTAGTACGGAGGCAGGCACAGAGAGATCATGCAGATTGAGGATTGAGTGAGAGGTGGCATGGGCGTCTCGCCCATGCATTTCTTTGGCCCGAAAGCACGGGCGAGACGCCCATGCCACTTGAC
>JANXVV010000398.1 GCA_025351525.1 Humisphaera sp.
CGGCGACAGTCCCCGCTTTTTTGAGCTTTGCATTTTCCCCTTCGGGCTTTTTTCTGATTTCGAGTTTCGAGTTTCCCTTTTTCCCCCAGTTCTTCGCTTCGATCAAGGTCGCCCCGATAGAGAACCGCCGCCCCGCGCCCCTCTGCCAACACACCTTTATGCGCGGCGGTGCCGAGGTGTGTTTCCCCGTCCGGTTTCCTTCCCCGGATGGGGGGTGTCACTCGATGTTGGGAGTCAACCCCCACAGCGGGGAGGACATCGGACGGGGTAAACTTTGTCCGCACCGCCGCGTGGAATGGCGCGGTGGCGGAGGGGGCATGGTTGGCGGTTCGTTTTTGGGGCGGACTGAATCTGAGTGATTCGATGGATTTAGCTCGACCTTGAATATGAGCCCCTTTTATTTCTTTTCCATTCGAGTCTGGTAGAGTCGGAGTATGGACAAAGTCAAGCAACCTCCCCGCACGCCCCCTGCGCAAATGCCCGAACGGCTTATCCAGATCATTTGGTCACAAAGGTGGTCGATCAGCTTGGTCCTGATCGTGCCGTATCTCATCACCCTGGGATGCGGCATCTTCCACGTCTTTTTTAAGAATAATTTGAATGGCCAAGCCGCAATGCTCCTTGGGATCGTCTTGTTCTATCCGCATATATCCGTTCTGCTGACGGTCCTGGCGCTTCGGGTTCTGTTCGCGTCCGAGATCGTGGGCAAATATGGCGACAAAGAAATCATTATCCGAACGCTAAAGGAAGCGCCTGTCGATGAGACGCTGTTGCCCAAGCCCTCTTCCGAGCAGGAGATCACGGTGAAGGATCTGGCCCTTCTTTCCAGTTGTCGGCGTGAAGAGGGGACCAACAAGTTCAAGCAGCTGGATCAGCAATACCATCAGCGCGTTTATCAGATCGAGATCGTCGTCGCTGCTTCCCAGGCGGTGATGAAGCGAATCGACTCCGTGCGATACATCATGCCCGATGAGTGGGAGCGACAGGGTGGCAAGAAGGAGTATCTGATGACAACCAGTGCCAATCGATTTCGGCTGAGGGAACTGACATGGGCGGACGTACTCGTGCCCGCCGAAGTGCGCATCAAGGATGGCCCGACTCTTCTGCTATCTTGCTTCGTCAAACTCGACGAACACGGCCCCCGACTCTGAGCACCATTATCGCATCGCAGTGAAACCGCCACTCACATCTTCCGCACATGTTCCTCATCCAGTATTTCCTGCACGGTCAAAAGCTTGATGATCCTCCCCGTCCGCTTGAAGAACGCCGCGCACTCCTGCTCGGCGTCGCGGGAGTAGCCGAAGGCTACGAAGAAGCCGCGCTGTCTTCCATTCTCCCCTTCGCGAAGCATGACGGCCTGGAACGCGTCGATGTCCGGGCGGCCCACCTTGTCCATCTGCTTGACCTGAATCGGGAACCAGTCCTCGGCGAACATGCTGTCCTTGTCGGCGGGTTTGGTGCCGACCGGGAAGATGCGGCCATCCACGCCCCGGTCGCCCACCTGTACCTTGTTGGGAATCCCGCCAAGGGCGATCACGGCCCAGTTCTCGAACTCGAACGGCGGTAGCTTGCGCAGCTGCTCGATGGTGCGGGGCAGGTCGCGAAGCACGAACGCGCGGCCGGTTCGCCACAGAGTCTCGCTTTGCGGTAAGTGGCAGACATCGCGCAATCGCTTGGTCATCACCCGGCAGGCGGTGGGGGAGATGTCGATGCCGATCCACTGACGGCCCAGGATTTGCGCGGCGACGAGGGCGGTGCCGCAACCGCAGAAGGCGTCGAGGACGATGTCGTTGGGGTTGCTGGATGAATTGACGATGCGGGTCAGCAGCGCGGCCGGTTTTTGCGTCGGATATCCGAGCGCTTCTTTCGCCTGCGAATTGATGGGGTCTATATCGTCCCACACGCTTCCAACGGGCAGTCCCCTGGAGTCATCGAGATAGCGCTTCAGCGCCGGCACCGTGCCGGTGGGTGGAATGGCGACCAACCCTTCCGCGATCAACCGATCCATTCGCTCTTGCGAATATCGCCAGTGCCTCTTCACACCGAGAACGTCGTAGAGGGGATTGCCTTTCGCAGCCCCGCCCGGACCCGTCAGGTTGTCCCAACGGAACCGCCGCCCGTTTTTGTCGGTCTGCGTGTAATGCGATTCAACGTAATTTGAATCGAGCGGCGTGTACTGAGTATTCCAGGTGTAATCGTCGCTTCCGCCGCAGTACAAAAACAATGTGTCATGCAGGCGTCCAAAGTGCTTGCTGCCCTGCTTCGCGTCATTGTGTGAGGTCTGCCGCTTCCAGATGATTTCGTTGATGAAATTGTTCTCGCCAAAGATGTGATCCAGCATCACCTTGACGTAATGCGAGGCGTGCCGGTCGCAGTGGTAATAAAAGCTGCCGGTCTTTTTGAGTACGCGGGCCAGTTGAACGCAGCGGGGCCGCATATATTCGATGTACGCCTGCGTGCTGGCGTGGCGATCCTCGAAGGCCCGCTTCTCCTTCGTCTCGCCCCAGAAGACTTCATAGTTGCGATTGGAGTTGAAGGGGGGATCGATGTAGACCAGGTCCACGGATTGGTCCGGGAGTTTGGCGAGTTGTTCGAGATTGTCGCCGCAGTAGACGATGCGGGTATCGAGCAACGCCGAGGGGCGACCGGTGGGGACGGGCGGCGTCGCCGCAACGGCTGCTGGGGGTATTTCGGCGCTTGGCTTCGCATCCGGTTTGCCCCTGGTCGCCTTTTTCGCCATGCGGCGAAGAATAACCGCCGCGGGCGGCTTGGGCAACGGGCGCGCGGCAGGGCGGCGGACCGGTAGGGTCCACTCTTTCGCTCCGGCCAGGGTCGATAAAACCGCCCGCCGGGCCGTTGCGGCGGCAGTGCCGTATAAAAACGTCACCGGCGGAGGTGTGAGGGCGGCAATTTCAAGGGCGGGGCGGCTTTTCTCCCGTCTGAACCCCGCATATCTAAGGTGGCGCGCACGGAAAACCTATCCAATTTTATCACGGGGCAGTATGGAGTAGTTCCATTCGCCGTGGAATTCTTCGCGTTTGATTTG
>JANXVV010000413.1 GCA_025351525.1 Humisphaera sp.
AACGAATCGAAATCCTCCGCGAGCGCCGGTGACAATCGATCGAAGATCAACCGCGTTTTCTCGACGAACTCCCCGATCTGATTCTCCTTGAACGGCTCCAAAGGCGGGCGATTTTTCGCATCCACCGCCAGATCCCATGGCCGCAACGCCGCGATGCCCAACTCGGCACACCGCTGCCGATCCAGTTCCTTCACCAACGGCACCACCGACTCCGCAATCGCGTCCGCAAATCGCAAACACTGCTCCGGTGTGTAATCGAATCGCTTGTAAGACTTCCAGATGTACGACCGAAAACCATCCAGCCCCGCATTCCGCGCGATCTGAGTTCGCAAACCAAGCATCCGGTCGAAGATAATTTCGATGGGCTCCGCGTCGATCATCCGACGCCGGGATGCCGCCTCCCACGCCCGCTGCCGCAAAGGCCGATCATTCTTTTCCTGAAACCGAGCCATCTGTTGCGGCGTGTATTCCCGCCCCTCAAAATTCACCATCATCGCGCCGCTGATCTTGTCATATTCATTGCCGAGCTTCGTGACCTCCGTCTCCAACGGCACATTTTCCTCGCGAAACAGCTCGACTTCCGACCGCCATTTCCGCTCGAGCATCTCATACCGCCTGCCCGTCAACTGCCCGCGAAACGGCGAGGCGAGATACTTTTTCTGCAATTGAAAAAACAGCGGTTTCACTTTCGGTTCGACTTCTTCCACGTATTGAAGAAATCGCGCTTCGATCGCCGCATCCTCGGTATGGCAGCTTTTTTCGATGTATCGCCGATTGGCATATTCATCGAGAACGCTGGAAAGTTCCGACGCATCCAGCAGCCATCGCTCGAGTTCGACGGCGGAATGGATCGGGCGATCGAGCAGCAATTGATGCACGGGAATGACCTGGGCCAGATCGGCAGGGTTGAAATCCAGATCGATGAATTTGCGATTGGCCATGGGGCTGACTCCAAAAATACTTGAACCTCATTCGGCATCACGGCACTCACAGCCTGTGATCTTTTACGTAGCATGGGCTACCAGCCCATGCCACGAATTAATTCACAGGCTCTCATCGCGATCTCGCGGCTGCAACAACCGGCTTTTTAGGCGGAGGCGGTAACGGCAAGGGTGTACCGTTGATCTGCCGGTCGTAAGCCGCCCGCATCAAATTCCGCAGCACCATCAAACACGTCTCCGATTCCAGGAACGTCTGCGGCATGCGCAGATACACCGTCTTTTCATCCACCACCCGCAGCGTCCCCGGCGCGCCGGCCAACGCATTTTCCGCCTTCGCGACATCCACCATCGTAATCACCACGTCGGGATCTTTCTTGATGATGCTGTCGATTCCGAAAATGCCGGAGAGCAGGCGCAGTTCCGTCAGCGCGAACAGTACCAACACTTGCCGCGGCGGCTCGGCGAAGGCATCGATCATGTCCTGGTGCAGCTTGTCGCACATGACCAGATCCGAACAGCGCGTCAATCGGCGATACACATCCAACCGTTGTCGATCGGCGGGGATGTATGTTTTGGGAATGAACGCCGACAGACCCAGCTCGACGTGCGCTTCGGGGCGGTTTGGTTTGGGTTCGTTCTTCAGTTGCCGAGTCGCATCCTCCAGCAACTGGCAATACATCTCGGACCCCACCGTCGCGATATGGCCCGCCTGCTCGGGCCCAAGAATAGTGCCCGCGCCGCGCAGGTCCAAATCGCGCATGGCAATTTTGAAACCGGCACCGAGATGGCTGTATTCCTCGATCGCCTTCAAACGCTTGGCGGCCACCGGGGTCACCGGTCGATCCGCCGGCAATAGCAAATAGCAGTACGCCCGGTGCTTCCAACGGCCCACCCGCCCGCGCAGCTGATGCAACTCGCTCAGCCCGAAACGGTCGGCGTTGTTGATGATGATCGTGTTCGCATTGGCGATATCCAGACCGCTCTCGATGATCGTCGTGCAGACGAGAATATCCGCCTCGTGACGAATGAACCGCAGCATCGCGTCTTCCATCTCGCCATCCCCCATCTGCCCGTGACCGACGAGAATACGCGCATCCGGCACCAGACTCTGGATCTGATCGGCCATCGCCTGAATGTTTTCAACGCGGTTGTGGACGAAGTAGATCTGCCCGTCCCGCATCAATTCGCGCAGCATGGCCTGCTTCACGCGTTCGCGATCGAAGGCGATCACCTCCGTCACCACACTGCGGCGATCCTGCGGAG
>JANXVV010000466.1 GCA_025351525.1 Humisphaera sp.
CACCTACCCTACATAGCCCTCGGCACGCCGGGGGAAATCCTTCGCCAACCGATGGCGTATTCTCAAGGGTGCAGTTTCCCCCGGCGTGCCGGGGGCTATGTAGGGAATGGCGGAAATGTCTGCCCCACTCGCTGAGTACTCGCCCCGAACACCGAAACGAGATATCATCACTTCGCATGAGTACTGCACAGATGCGAGCCCAGATAAAAGCTGCCGCTGATGCCCTACCGGCGGGGCGGTTGCGCGTGGCGGCCGATTTCTTGTCCTATCTGCAAGAACGCGGTGAGAATGCCGCCACGCGGGAACTACTGGCGATTCCCGGTTTTGCGGAGGACTTTCAAGAAGGTTTGAGGGAAATCTAGACGGGCCGCTTGGTGTCGTCAGACAAACTCCGGCGTAAGTCTTGAAACATTCGGGATCCTATTCCGTCATTCTCAGCCAAAAGGCAAGGCTTTGAGAAGTTCACCCCCCGGCGGTGTCCCTTCCGTCTTCGCCACGGGCTTTGGCAACCCGTTCGCCATCGCCATTTTTGCCAGCCCTGCCGTCACACCGCTCCCTTCCGCGGCGTGGGGGGGCGGCCTGCTGCTGCTTGGCCTCGTCGGTGTATTCACCGGCCACCGGTTTCGCCAGGCAAGTGTCGTCACATAGTGGTGCGACCTCACGGTGCGACGGCTTGGTACGTGCTGCCGATCCTGATCTCGTCGATCCGGCCCGGGTTGGTGTTCCCTCCCCCATTGATGAAGATCGCCGTCTGGTTAAGGCCGAAATCCGTGTCGCTCTTGAGGGTGTATGAAACATCCGGCGCCGCGATGCCCCGGGTCGGGTTCACATACAGGTAGGTGAAGTCGTTGCCTGCGGGGTTGAGGTCGATCCGCACCACCAGGAATGCCGTGACCCCCGCGACCGGGGTCGCCCCCGCGGGATGGATGGCGTTTACGCCCCCGGGCTGTTCCATCGTCCAGAGGCCGCTGCTGTAGGCGATGTACATCTGCTGTCCGCCGACACCGCTGCCGATCATGAGGCCCATGAACCTGCTCGAGTTGAGCGAGCCGGGGTTGATCAGGAAACTGATCCACATCGGGCCTGCGGTCTGGCCAAAGCTGTTCGTCAGGTCCCGCCGCATGTTCGTGTTGCCGCTGTTCTGCTTCTGGGCGGCGCCGCCGGCAGTGGGCAATCCACCGGAGGGATGGGACAGGCTGGCCGCGACGACGTTGGTGGTGCTGCCGCTCCAGGCATTGGACCACCCGGTGCCGCCGTTTTGACCCACGAGTGCCCCTGTCGCGTAAGAGAACGGCTCGTATGCGGCGAACGGCGGCATCCAGGCGATGGCGACCCCGTTCACGTCGCAATTATTCATGCCGAACGTCTGGCCAAAGACAGTCGGCACGGGGTTGCCGCGCGCCGTCGTCCGCCGTGCGGTAACGCGGATGGCGTCGGCATTCGAGCGGGCCGCGCCACTCAGCACCGTGAACGTCCGGTTGGTCGTATCCCAGGTGCCGAACTCCACGTCATTGATTGGGTCGATGACGACGCTTGTGCCGTCGGCGCTGTTCTTCCCTCCCCAAAGCACCGCCATGTTCTGCGCGGTCGTGACATTGGTGACCAGCCCGGTGATCGCGGCGCGGGCGGCGGCATCGGAGGCACGCTGCAACTGCGTCTTGACCATTTGCACGCGGCCCCAATCCACCCCGAGCGACGCGAAACCGCACAACATCGGCAGGATGACGATGACGTACACCAGCGTCATCGCGCGGTGACGCAACCGAAACTTGATGACCGATCGACCGTGCATACTCCTTCGATATCGGATTGCCGCAGGCCTCGCTCAAGTACCAGTTGGTAAGCGCGGTCTTCCCCTTCACGCTCCGGCACATTCAGCACCGTCGTTCGGGGTTATCGGACTTTGTTACGGCGGGATGAATGACGAACCGCAATCCCCCCGCTAAACTTCCGGCATGATCGCGATTTTGAAATTGACGAATGAGACCGACCGCGCCCGCGTTGAGACGATGCTGGCCGCGCTGCGGCTTGATCCGGTGGAAGTGGCGCTGAACGAAGGGGGTCGCGCGAAGCATGTGGCGACGGTGCAGAGGATTTTGGCGGATGTGGCCGGGCGCGGGGATGAGGCGGTCGTTGACCTTTCACGGAAATTTGACGATCCGGATTTTACGGTGGATCAAATCCGCGTCACCGTCGGCGAGATGCGGGATGCGGTGGCGCGGGTGCCGGCGGAGCAGATGGCCGCAGTCCGCCGATCCATTGCGCAGGTTCGGGAATATCAGACGCACATTTTGCCGAAGGATGCGCCGAGGTTGCATCGGCCGGGGTTGGAGATGGGGTTGCGATTCACGCCGTTGGAGAGCGTGGGGTTGCTGGTGCCGGGGGGCAAGGCGAGTTATCCGTCAAGCCTGATCATGCTGGCGGTGCCGGCGCAGGTGGCGGGGGTGAGGCGGATTGTCGCATGTTCTCCGCCGAGCAAGTATGGCCGCAGCGATTTGATGCTGGCGACTTATCACGAGTTGGGATTGACGGAGGTGTTTCGGGCGGGCGGCGCGGGGGCGGTGGCGGCGATGGCGTTTGGGACGGCGACCATTCCGCGCGTCGATAAAATCGTCGGTCCCGGCAATACGTTCGTTCAGTTGGCCAAGCGCGCGCTCGCGGGTTGCGTGGGGATCGACGGCTATCTGGGGCCGAGCGAAATTCTTATTCTGGCGGATGATAGCGGGCGACCGGATTTTATCGCCGCCGACATGATCGCCCAGGCCGAGCACGATCCGGGAAGTTGCTTTTTGTTGACGACGTCTGAGACACTTGCCGATGCGGTGGTGATGGAGTTGACAAAGCAGACGGCTAGCCGCCATCGCTCGGAGGCGATTGTTAAAGCGCTGCGGGACAGCAGCGCGATCATCATCGATCCCTCCATGGAAAATCTGATCGCGCTGGCGAATCGCTTCGCCGCTGAGCACGTAAATTTGCAAACGCGGGAGGATGCGGCGGTGCTGGTGAAATTGATTCACGCCGGCGCGATTTTCGTCGGCCCTCATTCGCCGGTGGCGGCGGGCGATTACGTCGCGGGGCCGAGCCATTGCCTGCCGACGAATACGACCGCCCGGTTTTCCAGCGGGATCAGTGTCTACGAGTTTCTCAAGCGCAGCAGCATTGTCCGCTATGACCCCACCGGTCTGGCGGCGGATGCGCCGGCGATCATCGCGATGGCCGAGGCGGAGCATCTGGACGGGCACGCGGCAAGCGTAAAAATTCGGGCGGGGTAAATTCACCGCCCGTAAAGTTTGTGAATTGATTCGTAGCATGGGCTACCAGCCCATG
>JANXVV010000205.1 GCA_025351525.1 Humisphaera sp.
CGCCCGGATCGTTACGAGCCGCGTGCGGTCAAGCGGCGGTCCAAGCCGATCGCACTGCTCACCGTCCCGCGACCGAAGGCCAAACGCCGGCTGGCAAAGTCTGTAGGGGCAAAATGTTAACGCTTCGGGAAGTGCCATTCGTCACAGGCACCTTACTTGACATGAATGAGGACGCTCGCGATCAAATTGCCTTTCCCATCTTGCAATTCGATGATCGTTGTGCCTTTCGCTCCCGCGCCCCAGGTGATCCCGGTGTCGCACCAACCGGCTGCGTCTGTGTTTCCGGCCGCCGTCCCAATATTAAAGCCCGCGATCCCTGCCCAAGTACCCTTATTTTCCACCCATTTGTATCCCGCCCCATTTGTCCACGCACCCTGAGCGTCTTTAATGCGCGCCGCGATATTCGCATTTCCAGCGGGTGTGGCGGTCACCCATGTCGCCGAAGTTTTTGCTGCCGCGCCACCGAGCCGTGCAGCCATCGCGCTCATATCGTAAGTGCTTGCCGTCATCGTTGATGCCGCAACGGGCACTGCGATATGGACCGCGTCCAGATTTTCATCATCGCCGGCCGTGCGGGTGATATCCAGGAAGCCGTTGTAGCTGCCCGCGTATTGGTAGCCGTGATGGCCCATGACGGTGTAGAGCAAGTTTCCGGAACTGTCGTACTGCCACTCGCCGGAGATGCTGTACGGCTGCACCGTGAGGTTCTGCGAGTGACCATCGCCCCAATCCATCGTCGCTTTATACCCGCCGCGGTTGGCGGGGTCGCTGAAAGTGGCAAGGATTTCGTCGGGGGCGTTGTTGTAGGCGACCGTTTGAACCCCCGGCCCGACCACCGTGCCGCCGAGTTTGGCGGGCGTCTCGGTGAAGGCCCACACGGCGTCGGAATAGGTGCCGTCCTGGCTGGAAACATCCGAAGGCGCGCACAAATCCAAGGTTTCGATCGAATCACGCGACCCGTACATAAGACCTTCGAGACTGAAATAAGACGTGCGAGCCGGGACAACCCTGACATGTGAGGTAAGGTACATGCCTCTATACAGGAATTGCAACAGGAATATCGACCGGAATCGCACAATTTTCTGATCCTGCAATCGGCACGGGTCTGTCGTTTCCGAGCCGGGCCACAAACGGAACCGCCCCCAAAAAACCGGAGGTGGTTCCTTTTGTGGTGCGAGCTTCGAGGCGGCTTTCAAATTGCCGACGGGAAGCCTGCCGACAGGACTAAAGGGTTACTTGTAAAATAAAATGACGAATAAACACAAAGATGAGCACCGGGGAAGAAATTCAACATTCTGTGGGGCCGACCACCATGCGGTGAATAAGGTGAAGCAGGGTGCGGACCTCCTCGCGCTCCACGCCGGTTAGGGTGGAAAACTCCCACTCCGGAATGAGCACGCCGTTGGCCAGTTCAGACAGGTTTCGCACCACGATGATAAGTTCGCGGCGCGTGAACCCTTCGGTGTGAAGTTCATCAAGGTCGCGCCACGGAGGCAGGCAGAATCCGCGCTGCCGACCGATCTTCATTCCTTGAGCACCATTGAATCCAACACCTGGCCAACCCGTTGCCGAGTTTCAGCCGCCAGTGCTTTGTTGTAAAAACTCACCGCCACGAAAGCTTTTTGCTTCCCTGTAAACATTCTGCCGTCAATGGAAAACTCATTTCCGTTCAGGCCTCCCGTCACAATGATCGACTTGGCGTGCCGGCCGATGGTGATGTCGCCGGTCGTCTCCACGGGGTCTTTCATCTGCTCCTTGTATTTGTCCATCGTGGTTCGGAAGGCACTTTCCGCCCTCGATTTGTCATCGAGTACCACCATCATCAGCGAGGTTCCGTTGGGAAAATTCGCCACCGTGAAATGGTTGATATCGACGCTTACATCCACCGGATCGACCGTCGACCCAAGCGGCAAAGTGATTTTATAATCGGCCCGATCGACCACGATCGTTGGTAGGGAAGTGACGGTGCTTGAGGGGGCCACCTTTTCATTCCCCGCTCCAGTGGGCGAGATACCGATGACGAAATCTTCCTCGTCTCCCGTTTTGCCCGGCGTGAGGTACTTCGGGAATAGATCGGCATCCCGCACAACACCCGGCGATCTGGCAACAACGCGTGATGGCGTTTTCAAGGTGGCCGCAGTGAACTCGGCGGGGATAGGCTTAGGTAGTTTCAGTTCCGAGGGTAGATTCGGGATCATCCTGCGAAGAGTTGCCAACGGTTTCGTCAGGCCCGCGCCGTCGACAAAGGTCCAGTTTAGTCCGCCATCGCCCGAGATCGCGAGTAAATAGGACGCTTTTTTCAGAGTGCCCCCCTCGACCGAAAGCACCAGGGTCTCCGGCACGATCGCAAACTTTTCCAGTTCGGAATCCAATATCTCCGTGACGTCCCCGACGGTGACGGATTGGATCACCGACCCAAACGCCGCCATGTCCTTTTCATCGCGCTCAATCGCCTGAAGCATGCCCTGCTTCCCGCCGATCGCCTTCAGCGCCTGCGGATATATTTTGGAAGCGGCCAGAGGGTAGTCCCGGCGAATAAACGCCTGGGCCGTCTGATCCGCCTGGGCCTTGGCGGCAGCCTTCATCTCACCGACCGATGGCTTGGTATCCGCTTTGGAACAACAGAGGGACGAAAACGCCGGGATAACAACCAGCATCCACAACCGCAGCAGATTGCCGACACGGCCATATCGCTTTGCAAATTTCTCGGCTTGTTTCAACATGTGTTTTCCTCGGCACGTGCGAGTGTCACTCAGGTGCGCGCATGTCTCCGCCGGTGCGATGCAACTGTCATGAAACCACGAAACCCACGCCCGTTCAATACTCCCGGCAAAATTTGTACCACACCATTGCGTCATTCTGCAAACCCTTCAACCACTAAAACTCACGCCGGGATCGGAGCCGCAGGCGACGACCCGGATTCCGCAAAGAATCACTCTCCGCGGAATCCGAGTCGTCGCTAAAGCTCCGATTCCGGCGTGTTGAAACACAGTGATAGAAGTTTGAATTTTAGCTGACACCGCATCGCCGCGCGAGTGGATGTGCTGATGGAGGAGCCTTGATATCGTCTCCGGATGCGTTCGCCGCAAACATATCGAAATAATCGGCTGAACTGTAAAATGGCTGCGGAATAGCCGATAGCAGAGTAAGGCCGCATGGTTCGCCGTCAAGAGATTTTTCCATGGATATGACCGCCCTGATGCTTTCGATGCTCTTCGGCACGGTAGGCATGGGCTTTTTGATGTACGGGAAAAAGGCCGGGGAACTGATGCCGGTGGGAATCGGGTTGGCGCTGATGATCTGCCCGTATTTCATCACGAACGTGATCCTCATGCTCGGGGTTTGCTCGGCGTTGACGGCTCTGCCCTTTGTTCTGCGACAGGTTTAAATCCGGGGGCAAAGCTATCGCATTTGAAACTTCCGGTCCCCTCCCCCCATGAGTTCATGGGGGGAGGGGACCGGAGAGCAAAAGTTTTAGATTGACTTCGCGTTCATTTTACCAACCGAACCTCAACCCGCCGTCCGTCTTTCGGTGAGCCGCCCGGCGGCACGGGCGTCTCCAGGATCATCACCCCATTCGCCATCCTGTAAGGGAATGGCGACCTCGTCACCGGATCGATCGGGACTGGCGTTTCCGCAATGCCCGTGAGCGACGGCGGGGCGGTCCCGTCGTGTTGCGAAGCGTAGGCTCGAATCACTTCAAGGCTACGCAACTCCCCGATCCGGCGATCCAGGCGCGCACCGGCGAGTTTCGATCGATAGTAGACCGGCAACATCAGCAAGAAAGGGTTCGACGAACCCTTGAGCCGAAGTTGCTCGGTGTCGGCCGTCTCCAGAGCCAAATCCTGAAAGAGCGGAAGACCCATCGATTTGGTCATGTCCTGCTCGATCTCGTTATAGGAAGTGATCCACCATAGCCCTACGGCCTCCGAAGGCTTCATCGCATCGAGTGCGGACTGTGCATACCCCAGGTCGAGTAATCCCTTTTTCGCTTGCGGCAACGCGACGACCACCTGGGCAAGGTAGCTCATCGCCGCCTCGGTCGATCCCTTCGAAGGTTGCGCCGAGCCATCGTTTGAAAGGGTTCGGAGATCTTCCAACTTCAGCAGTATCTCCTCTAAATGATCGGGAGTCAGCTTGCCGGCCGCCGCTTCCTTCAAATGCGGGATCGAGTAGTACAGGTTGGTCCGCTCTCCCTGCCGAACCGACCGGCGGAGATCCATGAAGGGTGCCGGCAAGTCCGTCAACGGCCAATACAGATTCGGGGAACCGGGGGTGACGATCCAAAACTCCACCTGCTCGGCCAATGCCGAACCCATGGCGATTCCCACCAGCGATTGAAGGAGAAAAGCGTCCTGGTTGAGATGCTGCGCCAATGCAAACCCGGTTTGAAGGGTGTGGGCGGCTTCGTCAAATTTCCCGTCGGCAATCTCCAGTTTCGCCTGCAAACAGAGTAATCGGGTCAGTAATCGCAATTCGCCAAGGTAGGGTAGAAGGGTTTTGAATCCCTCGGTGCGGGTGGGCAAATCCCAGTCGCAATGTTTTCGCCGAGCGCCGAGTTCGACCTGATGCAGTGCGTGCTGAAAGCCGTTGAGCAGGTGCCGGGCACGAGGACGATTAAACTCCGTAGAAATGCCGTGGAGCCGGTCCTCAAAATCCTCCAGATCATTTTTGTACCGGGGATCGTCCGCCGCGCTCATCAGACTCCGCGAGCAGGCCATCAGGTACAGGGTGGCGGCGTTGCCTTCGGTCAGGTCGATGCTGTCGGGCAGGAGCCGATATTTAAGCGCGGGACGGCTTAGGGCGGAGGGATGCAGCACGAAGCGAATCGGTTGCGTGGTGGGTTGGGTGACCGGTTGGGCCGCCGTCAACACCGGGAGGAAAATCAACCCGAGAAACAAACGGGCATCAGTGCGAACATTCATTGGCGCGCCTCAGTGAAAGATGGGAATCGACACAGTGCGGATCCTATCCCATAGACGATGTCGATTGGGATAATTGCACAAAAATAGTGGGCTACGTTGAATGGTGGCCCATTTGGGTTTTTTGATAAACAGGTGGCATGGGCGTCTCGCCCATGCTTTTTCGCCGAAGCAATGCATGGGCGTCTCGCCCATGCCACCTTATTCAAAGCATCCTTTTCTGATTTCTTCGCGTCCCACTTCGCGCTTTCGCGGCTTCGCGGTTCCCCCTGTGTTGGTTGCGGCGTGGCTGCGATGGCTCCCCCCCTGGAGTACCAAAGGGGAGCGGAATCGAAGCTACCAAAAGCTCCAATCATGTTTGATGAGAACGTAGACTGCGAGCAGGAGGTTGGTGACGCCGTGCGCGATGATGCAGGCGCCGAGGCTTCGGGTGCGGACGAGCAGCAGGCCGACCATGAGCGCCCAGACGATGGCTGTCAAACTCCAGTTGCCGTGGACGAAGGCGAATGCGCCGGAGACGATCAGCAGCGCCTTCCAATCCCGCTCGCCCACCTCGGCCAGTTTGAAATTATTCGGGGCGATGATGTATCGCCAGAGGTAATCGCGCCAGAATAATTCCTCCATGAACGGCACCACCAACACCGCGCCGGCCATGCGGACGGCGACGAAAGACCAGAACGCCGCGGGATGGGGGAAGGTGGTTTCGGGATTGAAGAAGTCCGGCGAGGGCTTGAAATAGTTGAAGTGATGTTGCAGCCATAGCTGCATGGCGACCCATTGAAAAATACCGGCGATTCCGACAATGACACCGAGCCACCAGTGGTTCCAGCGAATCCGGGTGTAGTGACGGCGAAGGCTCCAGAGCAGCACCGCGACGACGAGGGCGCGGGCGACATAGGCCGTGGGGTAGAGGGATTTCCAATGTCCACCGATCCAGACGAAACCGAGAAACACCGCCATGGGGAGAAAGTAGGCGGTGTCGTCGCCGAAGCGCGGGCGACGGACGGCGGGGGCGATCGGTTCATAATCGATTTGCATTTTTTTCAGGCTTAATCGTTTCGTGCATCCGACCTCGATGTGGCACGGGCTTCCAGCCCGTGTTTACAATTTCATATCGACAGAATTGCATAGAAAAAGATTTTTTTCCGCACTTGCGTAACCAACACGGGCTGGAAGCCCGTGCCACGTTTAAGATTTCAGACACCACTGTTTGCTTCCCTGAACATCGCGAAACTGGCGGTGTGGCCGTGGACAAAATTTTTACCGCCGACCGGCCCGAGTTCACCGGCGGCGAAGAAACCGGCGACCGGTGTTCCGGGGCGGATCTCCTGCGCGACGCGAATATCATGGCCCTTCTCCGCGAACATGCGGGTGCCGCGACCGTTGCAACTGAAAAGCAGCCCACCGGTGGGCGAACCGTTCAGGGCATCCTGCGCCAGCATCAGCCGCAGGTCTTCATCGGCGGTGGTGGCATCGCGGAGGTGGAACTGCACGGTCTGCCCGATCCGAAGTTCACCGTTCACGACAACGGCACCACTGTTTTCATCGGCTCCCATGAGGTTGCGAACCAGAAAATCACCACGCCCGAAGGTATCGCGAAATTCGCTGACCGCCTGCCCGAGAAACAAGCCCTTGCGAAGCAGCAGTTGATCCGGGGCGGACATCGCATCGACGATTTCGCGCAGCGTTGCCACGGGGGTACGGCCACCGACGCCCTCCAGAATGTTCCCCTGCGCTTTGGTCACCACCATCGGTTTGCCGATCGGCCGACAGCCCTGACTGACAATGGTTTCGACAACGACCGGCCCGCTGAGCGCCACCCCGACGAAACCGTCGGTATGGGTGCTGTCATTCCGGGCCAAAACATTTTCACCCGGCCCGTGCGCGCTGCTGGCCATGCCGCCGATCAACGGCACACCGGGGAGGCGGTCGTTCATCGTGGTAAGCAGTTGACCCAGCGGCGTGGTGAACGGGTCGCCGAAACCGATCACCGCCCGGGTCAGTGGACCGATGCCCATTCGGTCGGCCAATTCCGGTTCATCTCCGAGCAGCGCTGTCTGCCAATCGTCGGCGGCGATGTGGAACGGATGGATGCCGACCTTCGGCAACTGCCCGACCAGCAACGAGATTCCCGGCGAGCGCTCGATCTCACGATGACCGCCGATAATCCCCTCCGCCGAGCAACCGACAATGCACTGCGGGTCCAGTTCCAACCAGAGCCGTTCGAGCATGTCGGCGGCTTCCTCGCGATGATCGGCGGTGAAAAAGATGAAGGCCAGATCGACCTTGTTGACGGCGTTTCGGGCTTCGCGAATGACGTGCGCGATCGCCTCGCGGGAAGAATCCGAATCGCTGACGCTGGAATGGAATCGCATGGGGTTTACCTCGTTGCCTCTGCATGCATTGTCGCCGGGGAGCAAAAGGTTGTCCACGAGGGATTTGAGATTCAGGTTCCCTTCCCCCATGTACCCATGGGGGGAGGGTTAGGGTGAGGGGTCTTTCTTCATCGCAGGAAGACGCTGCATTTCTCGACCTGCCCGAAGAAAATTGAAAGACCCCTCATTTTAACCCAACATCGCGACTTGCCGATTTGATGTTCGGGGGGAGCCACGGAGGACACCGAGACCGGCACAGAGAGGAAAAAAGCCGGATGAAGGGCTGGGAGAAAGGTGGCATGGGCTTCTCGCCCATGCATTTCTTCGGCCAAAAAG
>JANXVV010000476.1 GCA_025351525.1 Humisphaera sp.
CATGGGCGTCTCGCCCATGCTTTTTGGCCGAAGAAATGCATGGGCGAGACGCCCATGCCACCTTATTCAAAGCACCCAATTCCAAGTCTTTTTACGTTTTAAGAATCAACTCCACCGCTTCGCCTGCCGCGACAATTCCGACGTCGTCAGCGCGGGCGGCGCTTCATGCTTGCGGCCTTTGGCCAGATACGCCGCGCCGATCATCACGACCAGCAGCAGCACGCTCGACAATTCAAACGGCACCAGATAATCGCCCAGCAACGCCTGCCCCAGCAGGTCGACCGGGTAGCGCGCCCCGGCGGGTTGCGCGTCGGTGCCGAACGTCGGCATCGAATTGTTGATGGCCATCAGCAAGGCGACGAACAACACCGCTGCCACCGACACCGCCACAATCACTTCCACCAGTTTCGGCTCGAATTTGCTGTAAGGCGATTTACTGGTGAGCATGACACCGAAAATGATCAGGATCAGAGTGCCACCGGCATAGACGACCAATTGAACCGCCGCCAGAAATTCCGCATCGAGCAGAAAGTACAAACCCGCGACGCCGAGTAGTGTAAAGAGCAGCGCGACCGCCGTGCGGACGATATTGCGCGACAAAACCATCCAAACCGCCGCCGCCGCCGACATGGAAGCGAAGAGGTAGAACAGCACCGCTGTCGTCAGTTCGGTCGAGGTTTGAGCGAGAATCACGGTCATGGAGTCAGTTGTCAGTTGTAAAAACAGTCGCATTCGCTTCTCAGTCCTCAGTCCTCTTCAAGCCACTTCCACCGCTTCATCGATCATCGCCGGGTCCGTCAAACGTTGCTTCAGATTGCGCCCGGTGGCAAACGCATAGATCACCCAGAGCGTCACCACCAAAAATCCGCTCAAGCCAACCAACGTCAGCACAATCTGTGTCACCAGTGAAGCCATCACGCCATGCCAGGTGGTCAGGCTGAAGGGTTGATAATCGCCCCACCACGGTACGCCGTTGCGTTCCGGCACGAGCAGTTGCCATAGAGCGGCACCGAGCAACATGACGCACGCCATCGGCAACAGCACTTTGATGCAGGCATACAACACCTGATCGATCCGCGGCCGGGGAAGCGTCCAGCGAATCCACATCTGCACGAAAATCAAACCGAGGCATTTGATCGAAAAAATTCCGGCGCCGATGATGTTGATCGTCAACAGCAGGCTGCCGTTGATGTTCGCCGGGTTTTGCGTGGCCTGATGATAGAGGTAACCAAGGATGCCGAACGGATCCTGCCACCCACCGAGGAACAAACTGGATTGAATCCCCGCGACCATGAACATCGCCCCGTATTCCGCGAAGAAAAAGAACGACCACCGCAAGCCACTGTATTCCGTATGGAAACCGGCGACCAGTTCCGACTCCGACTCCGGCAGATCGAACGGTGCCCGCTTGTTGGAAGCGAGACTGGCGATGAAATAGATGAAAAAGGCGAGGAATGTAAACGGGTTTCGGTAGATCAGCCAGGTGTGAATCCCGCCGCCCTGCAGATGCCCGAGTTCCACCATGTTCAGCGTCCCGGCGGTCATCACCCCGACGATGATCGAGATGCCGAGCGGGATTTCATAGCTGACCATCTGGCAGGCTTCGCGCATCGCGCCGTACACCGACCATTTATTATTCGAGGACCACCCGGCAAGAATGACGCCCATCACTTCGACGCTGAGGATCGCCAGAATCCAGAACACGCCGACGTTTAATCCCGGTGCGGCTACCAGATTAGGCCCGAACGGCAGCGCCAAAAACGCCGCGAACGCCGGGGCGAATGCCAGATACGGGGCCAGCCGAAAAAGCAGCTTATCCCCCAGCGGCGGAACCAGATCTTCCTTCACCAGCAGCTTCAATCCATCCGCAAGCGATTGAAGAAGCCCGATCGGCCCGACGCGATTCGGACCCGGACGGGATTGAATGTGCCCGGCGACTTTTCGCTCCCACCAGATGCAGAACATCGCGACGAGCGACACGACGCCCAGGAAAATCGCCGCCGTCACGAATATCTGCGCCGCCAGCTCCCACGTTTCGGGCTTGCGGCCCATGAACGTCTCGAACAACGTCTGCTGACGTTCGCCCACCGCCAGGGGAATGGCGGTGAAGAGGGCGGAATGTGTGATCGACTGGCTCATATTTCGATTCAAACTCCAACGCTGTGAAAAATTGCACGAAGCGCGGATGGAGTTTGTAGCGGGGACAAAATGGAGTGTCAAGGAAACATGAAGTATCGCGCGGTTTGAGAAGCCGCGATGAGCATTATTTAGCCGCCTCGCGAGCGAGACGGCTAAATCAGAGGGACGGTGGCCTCCATTGCCACCAACGCCACCGCCGAATATCGTGATTCCATGCCTCGTTGCTTTCCGATCTTCATAGTCATCCTCGCCCACGCCGCCGGTTGCGCCACGATCCGCGTCACCGATCCCCCGCGCACCGCCGATGAGCAATTCCTGCTTTCCACCGCCGCCGCCCGGGCCATCGCGCAGCTCTCCACCGACGCCCTTCGCGATCGCAAAGTGTGGGTCGATTCCGCTTTTTTCGGTGCGCCGGAACAAGCCTTCGTCGTCGGTGAACTGCGGGCGAAACTATTGCTCGGCGGCGTGCGTCTCATGCCCGACCGCAAGGACGCCCAGATCGTCATCGAACTTCGCAGCGGTGGCGTGGGCATCAACCGCACTGAATATCTGCTCGGCCTCCCGTCGATCCCCATCCCCGGCATCAACTCCGGCAGCGGGTCCGTTTCGACCGCCGTGCCGTTCATTACTCCCGAGTTGGCGATCCTGAAAAACACGAAGCAGCGCGGTTTCGCCGCCGTCGCGTATGTGGCGTACTGGGCGGATACCGGCGAGGTCGTCACCAGTTCCGGCCCCTTCATTGGCCGCACCATTCGCGATGATTCGTGGTTCTTTGGCGTGGGGCCGAGGACGGTGGGGAATGTTCCACCGACGGAACGGTAACATCGCACACTCATCGAATCCCATGGAACAAGTTCCATGGGCTTTTCAACGCGATTGTATTTTCCATCGATTAGTAAATAAGTTTCATCCGCTTTGCCTCTTGCCCGCTCTTAAACGATCTGACACAGTGCCGCCATGCGCCGTTGGTTCCTCCGCATTTCCATCACCCTGTTGATCCTCATCGTCCTTGCGATCATCGCGGTGCAGATCGTGCTCTCCACCAGTCTTCCCCGCAATCTGGTGCTGGGTGAAGTTCAGCGCACGCTCGGCCTGCAAATCGGGGCTGAATCGCTCGGCACCGGATGGTGGGGACATACTTCGCTGCACGGCGTCACGCTCTCATTGCCGTTGGCGGGGGAATCTTTTCTGAAGGTCAAAGCGCTGAACGTCAACCACACGATCCTACCGGCGATTCTGTTCGGCAGGCCGGTGAAGTTGCAGTCGATCGAATTTGATTCACCCCATCTGATGGTGCGGCAGGAATCCGGCGGGCAATGGAATCTGGCGCAGGTGATCGATCTGCTTCGCCGCGCCGGCGGTGGGCAGCAGGCGGCGGAGACGGCGGACGCAAAAAAAACCGACCGCGCGGAGATCCCGCAAATCGCCGTGCGCTCGGGGACCATTCACATCGTCGATCGCGCCGGTCAGACCTCGACGCTCCAACCGCTCAATCTGGTGGGCACACCGCAGGGCACGTTGGTCTGGCGATACGAGGCAACCGTCGGCCCCGTCGATCAACCGCAGATGCACCTGATCGGCAAGGTGGCGCCGGGCGGGGATTGGCAGCATGAGGTGATCGTCGCACTGGCCGATGTCGAACCTTCGCTGCGGCCCTGGCTGGTGAATCTTCCGGCCGGTGCTCGCAGCTTTATTCAAACTGCAAATCTGACCGGCCAATGGCGCGGCGAAGTCAACGGCGGTGCCGTCAACGGGCAACTTCAACTCATGCCTTTTCGCAGCGGCGCCACCACTGCCAAGGGTACTTTAAACATCGGATACAAAGCCGGCGGGTTGACGATTCGCCCAAGTTCCCTCGTGCTGGCGGGCGTGCCGAAATCACCTTCGGAAATCGCGATTAAATCCGGGGCGATTATCGTGGAAGGCTCGGCGGTGCGGGGCGAAAATCTTATCGTCAACGTCGCCGCCGGGGATGTGTTGATGGCCGGGCGGTATGACTGGGGCGATCAATCCGGCGACCTGACCGCCGTGTGGCACAACCTGATTGCCCCGGCGGATTTCGCCCAGAATGGCTCGTTGACCGCCCGCGCCCGCAATAGTTTCCCCGGCATTCGACGCATCGAGGCGGCGGTCATCAGCCGTGCGATCTCACCGGAATATCAGTGGGACACCGCCGTGAAAATCAACGGCACCGGTACCTCTTTCGCAGCCATTCACTGGGACATCATCGCCGAGAAACTGCAACTCACCCAGGCGAAATTCACCGCAAACCTCGACGGTTTGACCGCTAAATTCGAACAGTCTCCGACTGAACTCATGCTCGCTCAATTGACGGTTCCGCAAGGCACGCTTGCTCCAGGTCGCCCGCGCGGTTCACTCGGCGGGCAGGGCTACTACCATTTTCCGGACCCGCACAGTTCCAAGGGCGGCGACTGGTGGTTTCTTCTCAACGGCGCGGATTGGCGATTGGCGGAATCGATCGCCACCAAAACGCAGTTCTCCCTCGATATTTCCGGCGATCTCAACGCGCCGCTGAAGCAGGATTGGGCTCGCATCAAGGATTTTTACGCACGCACCAGCACTGGGGTGCAGGTCTCCGCAACCGGCAGCATTTCCTATCTCGCGGCAGGCCGCCCCGCCGAGCTTTGGCTGTACACGTGGTATCCGCCGTTCACGCTGAATGCCTATGACGCCGGCGTGGCGCTGCAGGGTGGTGAGTTCCGAAGCGCGCTGCATCTGCACGGCGGTGCATGGCCCTTGCGGTTGGATCTCGACGGCGATCTTGAAGGCCGTGAAGTGCTGCTGCGCGGTCGCCGCGTCGGGGATGTCGCATTGATTCTGAAGGGCACCGCCGACTCACCACCCAAAGGTGATCCGCTCGATTATGTCGTCAAACTGAACACGGAAAAGCTGCATATCTTCGATGGCTTCTGGAACATCCGCGCCGATTACCATCACGCCAATCGCCTGGCCCGGATGCAGATTGACCTGCAAAGTCTTTCGCTCGCGCAGCTCGACAATTTCATCACCTCTCCGCCGCGATTGAAGGGAAGCGTCTCCGGCAGTTGGACGATTCAGGCGCCGCAATTTCATTTCGATCAACTGAAGATCGATTCGGATGTTCCGTGGAAAATCACTGGTTTTACAGCCGGTCCGGTCTCGGCGGATGACATCACCGGTGAGATTCACGCCGATGGCGGCGCGGTCAGCATCGACCACGTCATCGCCCGCAAAACCGCCGGCGGGCAGATCGACGCTTCATCAAAATTCCGCTTGAAAAATCCTTCCAAAATGCAGTTGACCGCATCGGCGACGGCTTGGCCCGTGGAGCTGCCCGGCGTGTCGATGCTGGTCTACGGGCAGACCGTTCAACCGATCGAAGCCGATGTCCGCGCAAACGTATATCGCGGTGGTTTTAAGCTGGATGTTTACCCTGCGGTAAAAGGCGCGGATGCGGGGGTGATCCGCACGGAGGGCAATATCAGTGGCCGGGCGATTTCACTGAGCAAAATCGACGGTCAAACGCTCGACGGTAAAATCTCCGGCGACGCGGGCTATGATTTCGACGACCCGCTCAAAGCCCGCGCCAGCCTGCAATGGCAGCAAATCGACGGCGGCAAACTGGTCGCGATGTTCCCAGGGGCCGAGGGTATCACCGGCCGATTCGAAGGCTCGCTGGAACTCGGCCCCTCCACCATTCCCAGGCCCCTCGGCCCACTGCAACTGGAACTGACCGTGTCCAGCCCAAACGGAAAATGGCGGGCATTGAGCCTGAAATCCGCCGACCTGACCGCGTACTACGATCGCCCAAAAATCAAAAACGAAGAGCGATTCGTCCTCGACAATTCCTATCTCACCATCGCGGGCGGTGACATTCGGGTTTTTGCCCGAGCCAGCAAACACCCGCTGAACGGTGAAAGCGGCCCGGGCACCGAGTGGTCTTTAAACGTCGACCTCGATGGCCGAGACATCGACCTGAATCAACTCGTCCACGTCAACGGCTCCGATGCGCCCGACACCCCCGGACGGATCGAAACGAAATTCACGCTTCTCGGCAATCCGGCGGATCGCAGCAAATGGGTCGGGCAGGGTTCCGTGAAGTTGACGGACACCGACTTGGCCGACAACGCCGTCATCGGAACGCTCTACCAACTCATGTCCGTCAAGATCGGCCCGAAAATTCCCTCGGGACGCGGAAGCACTGAATTCCGCATGGAAAACGGCAATCTCGACATCACCCGCTTCTACTATTTCAATCGCGGAATCGAAGCGCGCGGTACCGGGCGGGTCACCGATATCTGGCGACTGGGCGATGCCCAGTTAAGCGGATTCGTCATCGGTTCAATCCGACCCCTGAAAGATCTGAAGCTGCCCTTCGCGGCAGACCTCGATCAGATTTTGACCGCTTTCCAAAGCGGCGCGACAACCGTAAGCGTCGCCGGAACTGTGCAGAAACCCAAGGCAAATATCGCACTGTTCAGCGATATCACCCAGGGACTTCGCACGTTCATCCTCGGCGATGTAAACGCCGAAACGCGATCGACCGCCGGGCAATGAAGGATGTAAAGCCGATCCAAGAGCCTGTTTAGGAAAAACGCTGGATTCGCCCGGTCAATGCGCCTGCGGTAAAGGACTCTCTATTCAACGAAACGCTCGAACGATTGAAATCACGCCGGGATCGGAGCCGTAGGCGACGACCCGGATTCCGCGAAAAACAGATCCCCGCGAAATCCGGGTCGTCGTCCAAGGCTCCGATCCCGGCGTCTTCGAAAAGAGGCGCCTCAGGTTAAACTCTCGAATGTCGCTACGTTCGATCCAGTGCCTCCGCTATGTTCTTAAACATGCTCTACGACTTCTAACTTTTCTAACTTCAATTGAGGTTGCCTTGGCAAACCATCGAGCTGATTCAATCGTCGTCCGTTTCAAAATGAAATCATTTTTGTGTCTGGCACTCTTCTCTGCGATCGGATGTGCCAGCCAGACCTCCACTCCCAGTCGGTTGCATGTTTTTACAAGCGCACCGGTCGAGATGAAAACCGTGCCGCCCGCCATCGATCCTTTGTTCGATTGGAAGGCCCAGATCGGCGATGTGATCGCCTCACCCACCGGTTTGATCGCCACCTTGAACGTACCCGATCAGGTTTACACGATCACGGTTCCCCGAGGCGATCTGGACGTCAGGATCGACGGCATGCCCATCCCCACCGCCGCCGGTCTCGCGTCAACTTTTCACTTCTACCGCTGCACTTGCGGCAAGATGAGCGTGCTCGGTGAATTCATCGTTCTCGACTACGAAGCCAACGACGTCATCGATGCCCTTCGCGTGGGTGCCGCCATCCGAATCACCGCGTTGAGCCCTCTTGCAATCGGGGATCGGCCCCACCTGTTGAGCGTCCGTTTTCACGGCGAAGGAGAAGCCGTCTCGCTGGCGAGCCTCGTGAAGGAAGCGATGCGGTGGACGGGGGAGGCGCGCATGAAAGGGATGAAGTAAATCTGCCATCGGTCAGTAGTGCGGTCCGCCCGGATTCACATCTTTATTCCACAGCAAAATCCCCCCGGCCATGCTCTTGGCGTCGGGGAAACCGTTCTGCCGTAGGATTTGGACGAACTGCATCGAACGGGCACCGCTTCGGCAATGAACGATGACTTTTTCGTCCTTATGCAGTTTCAGTTCCTCACCATGCTGCTGAATCTGCTGAAGAGGGATGAGCGTCGCGCCCTCAATGTGCGTGATGGCGTACTCATTGGGCAGACGGCAATCGACGAAGTAAAATTTTTCGCCCTTGTCCATCAGCGCTTTCACCTCGCGCGGGGTCACTTCCCAATCTGGCTTGAACGCATAACCCGGCGGTAAACCGCTGCCGTCCAAATCGGCGGTCGCGGGTTTTGTACCGGCGGGTTGCTTGGCGTGCTTCACCTCGGCGGCGGTTTCCTCGGCGGACTTGGGGTCGAGAATCGGGACGCCGCAGAACTGCTCATAGTCGATCGGCGCGGTGATCGTCGGGTGGTCGCCGCACACCGGGCAGGCCGGATCGCGCCGCAATTTGAACTGCCGAAACTCCATGTCGGCGGCATCGAAATAAGTCAGCTTGCCGATCGACGGCTTTCCCAAACCGATGATCAGTTTGATCACCTCGCTGGCCTGGAGTGTGCCGATGATTCCCGGCAACACACCGACCACGCCGCCCTCCGCGCAACTGGGCACGGAACCGGGATCGGGCGGCTCGGGAAACATGCACCGATAGCACGGCCCCGCCTCGCCGGTGTTCGGGTTCTTCAGGTGCGGGGCGAACACCGTCACCTGCCCGTCGAACCGGAAGATCGATCCATACACGTTCGGCTTCTTCGCCAGCACGCACGCATCCCCCACGCAATACCGCGTCGGGAAATTGTCGGTGCCGTCGATGACCACGTCATAATCCTTAATCAACTCCATCACATTATGGCTGTTGACCAGCATCTTGTGAGGGATGATGTTGCAATCCGGGTTCACATCCCGAAGCCGCTTGGCGGCGGCCTGCACCTTGTCCTCACCGATGTCGCTCAGGCCGAATAAAATCTGCCGCTGCAGATTGCTCGGGCTCACCACATCGACATCCACCAGCCCGATCGTGCCCACGCCGGCGGCAGCCAAATATAAACTGATCGGGCAACCCAATCCGCCCGCGCCAATGCACAACACTTTGGCATTCAGCAGTTTTAATTGCCCTTCCATGCCAACTTCCGGCAGAAGCAGATGGCGCTTGTAGCGGTTGATTTGTTCCGGAGTCAGCCGGGCCAATGGCGGCTTGGATGCAGACGAAACGGGCGGTGTGCTTTGAGTCATTTACAAAAACCTCAATCTTAAACATCAAAAATTTTGTTACTCTGACGATCTTTTGAATCTTTTAGCGGCTGTGCCGAAGGCACGCGTTTTTTTCCCGGAACGAAAAACGACATTGCTCCGCCGCTTGCTCGGCGAACGGGTTGCGGTTCAGGTCGATTTGGCGGCAGAACCACTTTGGGTACGAG
>JANXVV010000478.1 GCA_025351525.1 Humisphaera sp.
CATCGTAAAACGCCGACAATCCCGCTGAAACGGCCCGCCTTCAACACCCAATGTGCGAGTAAGCAACGCCAAATCAGCCCGTCACCCGCCCGCCACCAATTCCATCGCGCCGGTAGAGGGATGGTGAGAAATGCGGGCTAAACGTGGATCCCGATACTTTCGTCAATCTTCATCCCACCACCTTCAGATCCTTCACCTCCAACTCCACATTGCTCCGCCCGTTAAACTCGTTGATCGTCGGTTCCACTGCAAGTTCGATTTTCACGCCCGGCCCCAGTTGATCGAACATCGCACCGTAATTAAAGGCGATGCACTTCATGCTGCCGGTGGAGTCGCGCACTTGCAGTTGCAGATGATCGCCGGTCTTACCGACGCGCCGCGGGATGGCTGCGATCTCCAACCCGCGACAGGCCAACAGAGGTTTGCGATTGGCATGGCCGAACGGTCCAAGCCGATGCAAATCGGTGACCAGCGCCGCCGTCATCTGGCTGACGGTCGCCCAGGCTTCCAACGGCAACTGTGCCACCAGCGATTCCGCCGACAGCACCGCTCTGGCGTGTTCGCCGAACGCCTCGCGGAACGCGTCGAAATTCGCCGATTTCAGCTTCAACCCCGCCGCCATCTCATGGCCGCCAAAAGTCTCTAACTGTTCGCGGCAGGCTTCCAGCGCTTTGGTGAGATGGAACCCGACGATCGACCGCCCGCTGCCCTGGCCGTGCCCGTTATTCAGGGCGACCATCACGGTGGGGCGGTGCAATCGGTCGACGATGCGCGAGGCCACGATGCCGATCACACCTGGATGCCAGCCCTCCGCGCCCAGCACGATTCCATGACAATCGTCGCGATCGAAGCATTGCTCCTGCACCTGTTCCAACGCCGCGTCGAGTATTTTTTTCTCCACCGCCTGCCGTGCGCGGTTTTGCTGTTCGAGATAGGTGGCGATCTCGATGGCCTGCGCTTCGGTGGCCTTGGTCAGCATCTCCACCGCCAGCCGTGCATGGCCCATGCGCCCGCAGGCATTCAGTCGTGGGGCGAGTTTGAAACCGACATCGTAACTATCCAGCTTTTGACCGGTGAGTCCCGCCGATTCGATCAGCGCGATCAACCCGCGCAACTTGGTTTGCTTCAGTCCCCCGAGCCCGTAATGCGCCAGCACCCGATTTTCACCCACCAACGGCACCACATCCGCAATCGTGCCCAGCCCCGCGAGAGCCGTCGCCTCGACGAGGAAATTCTTGAACTCCTCGCTCACCTTATTCCCCCCGCTCATCGCCAGGCCCAAACCCCAGGCCAGCTTGAACGCCACGCCCGCCCCGCACAGATGCGGGTTCGGATACACCGGATCATTGCCGATACGCGGGTGAACGAGAGTGTAACAATCGGGGAGGATTGGAGTACGGTCCGCTTTGGCGGACGGAACCTCTCCCGCGAGAATGGTTTCGGGTTGCGATTCCTTCCACTCATGGTGATCGGTAATAATGAGATCGACTCCCCGTGCCTTGGCGACTTTCGCCTGCTCGATCGCGGTCACGCCGCAATCGACGGTGACGATCAGCTTCGCCCCCAGATCACAAATCTGATTGATGGCGTCGGAGTTCAGGCCGTATCCTTCTTCGACGCGATGGGGAACGTAGAAATCGACCAGCCCGCCGAAGAGGGTGATCGCGTGCCAGAGGATGCTCGTGGATGTAATGCCGTCGACATCGTAGTCGCCGTAGATGACGACCTTTTCTTTGTCGCGGATGGCCCTGGCGATCCGCTCGGCGGCATATCGCAGGTTGCCGATTGCGAACGGTTCGTGCAGATTCTTGAGGCTCGGGCGCAAAAACGTGGCGCAATCCATCGGCTCACTGATGCCGCGATTCAGCAGAATCTGTGCCAGCAGCGGTGAACTCTTAAGCTTCGTCGCCAGGTCACCGGCCAACGGATTCGGTTCGGCAATGGTCCAATGCTTGGGGCGGGGCATCCGTGCGCCTTTGAAGGGGAAAAGGGGTCCGGTGAACAACGGCGATCATCATAGTCGGCGTTGCCAAGTCGCTCAACGACATGCGACACCCTCCCTCCAAATTATTTAGCTGTCTCGCTTGCGAGGCGCGTCCAGCGGGATCACGTCGAGAGACGCGCCTCGCAAGCGAGACGGCTAAATGAGGCGTATTCCGAAGATTCACCAAATAATCATTGACATCCCCCCTTGCGCGCGGGTCTACTATTGACATGAGCCAGCCCACTTCCTTCCTCAAAATGGCGTTCCTCTCCGGTGTCTCCCTTTTCTTCCTCGGCGGTTGCATCCACCAGACGTGGACCTACCGCGCGGTTTCAGGGGTCAACGTCACCCGCCCTTACGAGCCGGGCAGCCAGGGACCGCTGGTTCTGGTCTCCATGCCCGATGCCAATAGCACCGCCCCTGTGGTGCGATCGAATCCAACGAAGATCATCGATCAAATGTCTATCCAACAGATCGGCATGTTGGATCGCGGGATGGTGGACAAAATTTCCCGGCGCGACGCCGCCGTCGCCAATCTCCATAAGCTTCAACTGCAACTCGGCGAAAGCCATCCGAAAATCATGGAAGCTAAGCTGGAGGTGGAAGAGGACAATCAGGCGATCGAAAGTTACGCCAAAGAATATCGCGACATGCAGCGCGGCAAAGCCACGATGGTCGGCGGCAACCTTGCCCCCGCGCCGGTGGAGACGCGCAAGCCGCAGACGGTGCTGATGGCTTCGGTGCGGCGTGATTTCGGCAAATACGAGACGAGCGTTGGCCGAACGGTCGTGCTGTTCATCGACGGCGACCCCGCCCCCGGTGAATACTGGCTGAACCCGGACAACTCGGTGCTCATCGGTTTCAGCGCCTACTCCGCCCCCGCCCGCACACGGGTCGGGTTGACCGGTTCGATCAAAATCATCAGCGTGAAAGACGGGAGCGTCGAAGCGGACATCGCCATTCACGAAACCACCGAAGCCGACTCCACCCTCTGGGTCGAACGGCCCTACGATCCGATGAACTGGCAGGCACCCTGGACCGTCACCGGTCGGCATGTCTTTCAGATGACCACGCAGGATGATCCCGCCCTTCGCAAAGCCGCGCTGCAATGGATGCGCGCGGAAGACCTGAAGAAATGAGCATCGACGATTTTAAATGGTGGCACTGGTTTGCAATCAGCATCGTCCTCGGACTGACCGTCGGCTATCTGCAAACGGTGGTCGGGTTTGACCCTTTGCGGGCCGAGCGCAGAGCGCTCGATCAGCGCGTGTTTGAGAATGAACTGCACAAAAAGGTGCAGGGCAAACCAACACTGAAGGACATACGCCTCTACCCCGATGGGCCGCTCCTTCTATTGAAATTTCAACGACTCGCCCCTTCAAGCGATGGCCTCACTTTCGTCTATGGCGAATGGCAGATGACCCCGCCCGTGCCGTATCGCCCGCAAACGGATGAGCCGCACGATCGTGGGCCGACCTATACCGTGATGAACTACCTGGCGGATACGGCCCGCAAAGATCCTTCCATCTCATACCGATATGCCTGGTGGGCCACAAAACCGATGACCGTGCTTCTATGGACGGCCGGCAGCATGGTGGTGATCGGTGGCATCTGGCCCGTCGTCGTCAATCTGCTGATCGGTGCCGGTTTCGGTCGCCGTGCGACTTCGGAGGTGGACTACGATCTGAGCCGTTTTCAAAGTGAAAAAGATTTGATTCCCGCCACAGTTCCCAACGATGACGATGCGTTAAAGCTGCGCGAGTTGGAAGAGGAGTTGTTAAAGAACCTGCGGAAGAATGCGGAGGTTCCGGTTGTGGTCGCGGCAGTTCCAGCCGCCCCGATCAAGTCGCTCGATTCCGATCCGCTGCCTGCTTTGGCGACCCCCACGGCCGAAGACGACCGGGAATTCACCGGGCAATTTTATCCGGTGACGCATGGGGCGAAGAAGAAAAAGAGTTGAACCACAAGCGAATGGAGCGTCCGGATGGGTGAAAAAACAGGTCCAACTGCGATTAAACCCCCTGTCGTTCCCGCACCCCCGGTGTGGGCCGCCGATGTCGACCGCCGTGCGCGGCTCGCTCGCAACTCGGCGGTCATCGCCTCCACCCTCGTCAGCATCGTGGTCGCGGCGATTGCCATCGGCGTGTTCGTGCTGCTGCGAGAACGACCCGTCGAGACCGTGGTGACGCCTTCCACCGGGGGGACGCTCGGGACCGCGAACAATTCCATGCGCGTGGAATACCAGGAATATCAATGGCAGCGCGGTGCCGCGCCGGTGCGGATGATCCGCAAGGAGGAAGGGTTCTGTTACCTCACGCGAGTCAGCGGTGAATTCGCCGGCATGGGTGAGCAGGCCCGGGTCTACATCGAGTCCGATGGTTACTGGTATCTGCACGGCAGTTCCTTCAAGCCCCTGGGGGCCAGTGCCATGAGCGTGCGATTCGTGTCACGGCCCTTCGCCAGCGCGTCATTTCCCGCAAAAGAGAAATGGCCCGAAACCCTGGCCCGTCTGGAAGCGAGCGAAGATTCGCAGGTCCGCGCGGTGGCCAAGGCCGAGCATGATGGCCCGCCGGAAGACGCGATGGATCGGGCCCGATTCGCGGACCTGTGGAACAGCGCCTCCGAAAAAGTCGCCAACGTCGATCGCGCGGCTCTGGTCTCGCATGCGATCCATCTGTACGAAACTTCAACCGGTGTCGGCCCCGTCACCGCCGCCAGCGTGGCCGCCAAGCTCAATCGCCTTCGGCAGAATGCGCTGAATGACCTGACGCAATGGAAACGCCAGTCCGGCAAATGGGACGTCTCGCCCGACGGCAAGATCCGCGGCCTGGGCGATGCGGCGATGATGTTCACCCATCAACTGCCCCGCGATTGCTCCCTCGAATTTCATCTGAACGTCGTCGAGGGAATGCGGCCGCGCATCCGATTTCTCGGCACCGATTTTTACGTGGGCAACGAAGGGTACGATCAGGTCATCGCGCCCTACGGCGCGGTCAGTTCCCAGGGCACTTCAACGCGCTATGGCAACAACGAGGAAATCAAACTGGGCATCAGGTTTGTCGGTGAGAAATTCGAGCTGTCCGTCAACGATGCGGTGACCGCCCGCGGCACCCGTAAAACACCGCCTGAAACCGTGGGCCTGCGCATCGAAGCCGGTGATTTCTGGAGTGCCGGCGACGTGCTGTTCTGGGGATTCAAACTCACACCGGCAACGGGTGGGTAGCAACCGACCGCTGCCAAGTGTAAACGCGTTCAAAAGCCCATGGAACTTGTTCCAGGGGAGTCTGAGAATGTGCGAAGCACTTTATTGATTCAGCGGTCGAAAAACGCGCGGACTATTTTTCAAACTCTGCCCGCCGTTGACGGTGGCGCGGTTGATTTGGTTCGAACACTTCACATTGCTTCATCAACCCCACCGCTTTTTCGCGATTCCCCAACCGGTAATAAATCTCGGCCAGGGTGTCGATCCCGCTGGTGTCGCGTGGCCGCAATTCCACGGAACGCTCCGCGTAAGCTAATGCCGCCTTCAACTCATAGCCGCACTTCACCGCCAGCCAGGCGATCTCATTGCGGAGGTGACCGCTGTTGGGATATTTGGCGCACAAGTCTCGCAGCGGTCGATACACCGCGTCGAACAATTCCCTGGCGGCCGTCTCCTGCCCGAGCGTTTTCAATTCCGGAACCGCCTCGGTGATGAATTCAATACTGACCGGCGCGCGGGCCAGCATCTCTCGAAACGCCGCCATCGCTTCCGGAACCCGGCCCTGCTGATACAGCGACCGGGCTTCCTGATAATGGGCGTATCGCGGGATTTCCAAATAGGCCAGGTCTCCCTGAAATTTCGCTCCCAGATCCGGCACGACCAGCGCGAACACCTGCCATAGTTCGGCGGCGGCACCGGGGTCGCGATCGGCCAGATCGTTCGCCATGAAACGGCAGTTGTCGTAGTAAAGCAGACCGCGTGGTGTGCCCAGGCGGCTGATGTCCCGTCGAATCACCGACGCATCGGCCCCGTGATCATCCGCGGTCATCTGGTCGGCCAGTGCCGCCATGGCGCGATTGTCGCCCAACGTCCGGTGCCTGGCCTGCTCCATCAGCGCATCGCCGTCTTTCGTTTGGCCCGCTTGATGCAGCGCCCAACCGCGCAGCCAGATGACATCCGATGAATATCCCATTTTCGCCGCGCAAATCTCACACGTCTCCACGGCGGCGAGCCATTGTTTGTGACGTAACTGCCATCGGGGGACAAACAGATACAGATCGCGCGGCACATCATGCGACCAGGCAAACACCTCGCGAAGCCGATCGAAATACTTTTCGGACAAAGCGCTTTGCCCGGCGGCATCGAGGGCGTCGATGAGCAGTTCCAGCCGTCGCATGCGCAGGGCGTTGAAACCCGGAGCCGTCAGGGGGCCGTCCATTTTCAGCCCGAGCGCGGTCCATTCCTCCGCCGTCATTTTCCCGGCGAAGATATGATCCACGATGTCCAGCGCCCCGTTCCAAAGCGTGTCCGGCGAGGGTGACGGCGGGGCGAGCGTCGACCACCACTGGCCGACCACGATCCCCCGGCCGGGATACATGCCGTCGAAAAGCCGTTGACGATCATCGGTCGGTTTGGCAACCTTCAATGCGCCAAGGAGATGCTCCCGTGCCTTGCCGACAAATTCCGCATCGGTTTGCCCCACCTCGCGCTCGACCTCCGCGAGGGTCGCCAGCGCGGTGAATCGATTGGCTTCGGTGCCATCCGCCATGGCATCCATCGAGGCGGTTTTCAACAGCACTTTGGCCTCGGCCGCATTCCCCAACCGCCAGAGAAGTCGCGCAGCCATCGCTGCGAGGCGGGGCACTTCAGGATGGCCCTCTGCTTTAGCGCGCGGGAGCAGCGCCAAAGCGTCGTCGAACTTGCCGGCAAACGCATCAAACTCGAACGCGGTGGCGTAGCGCTTCTGATCGATCAGCAGTCGCACCGCCTCATCTACGCGATCGTTCAACAGCAGCGCGGTCGCCACCGGCCAGTACACGCCGGGACTTGTTTTGAACCGTGCCTGGATCTCGGCGATGGTTTTTTCAAACGCGGCTGCGTCGCCGCTCAACCGCTGTGTGGTGGCCAAAAGGGTCAACCGTCGCATCTCCGTCGCCGGTGTTGTTGGATCCCCGGCAAACGACGCCGCCAGCTTTTTCCAATCATGCCGCTCCAACGCGAAGGTCTGAACCAGCGCCGTTTCCCCCGACTTCTCGGCGACCGCGATGGCACGATCGAGATCGCCCGCCGCCCGATAGAGAAACGCCAGCTCTCGCGGAAGATTCAGGCCCTCGGCTTCACCGCGATCGAGCCGCGCCTGCAGTTCCGCGGACTTCACCGCCAGTTTGCCCTCATCGCGCAGCAAAGCGGCATAGGCCCGAATCGCAATCTCATTGCCCGCCTCCGCCCCGGTAGCCAGCAACCGCTCGGCGGCGTCATGGTCCTCGCGCTGAAGCAACAGCGCAGCCGTCTGCGGCAGCGCCGCCGATTCCGCCACCAGAATCTGCCGGATCAATCCCGCCAACCAAAGATCCTGCTCTTCCTCCGCAAGCTTCGCCAGCACCACATATCCATAGCCCCCTTTGCGAGAGAGCTCCGTCAGAATCGTGTGCTTCTCGCTCCCCTCGACTTCCTGATACCGCTCGGCCAGATCGGTGACATCCTTCGGCGTGTCGGGAAAAATACCGTGAGCGAAACGATCGAGGATTCTCTCGGCCCGCGAGCGCACTTCCGGATCATCGTCCCCGGCCGCCCGACGCAAAACCGGCATCGCCGATAGCCCGGCGGAGAAAAGCGTCTGCGATGCCTTTTCCCGAACATCGAACCGCTCACTGGATAGATCGCGCACGGCCTGGTCGATCTCAGTTTGACTCGGGGCGGCGTCAGCGAAAATTGCCAACGCAAGAGTGATCGCCCCCACCATGGCGATGCGGCGAAGGATGCAGGACGGTTGGCGAAACATCGAAGGTATTGTGCCACGCGACGCCGGATTCACAATGCGAAAACTGTAGAATGCTCCTGTCCCCTCCCCCGATGTACTCATGGGGGGAGGGAACCGTAGCAACAGTCGCACATCTGCCGGGTATTTTGCGACGGAACCTTCAATATGCTCAAACCGCTTTCTCAATTTGGGTTGTATGCCTTGGGCATCCTGGCGATTTCGGCCAGGATGACGGCGGCAGAACCTTCGTCCGCAGGCATCGAGTTCTTTGAGAAGAACATTCGGCCCGTGCTGGCCGAGAAATGTTACCAATGCCACAGTGCGGCTGCGGAGAAGATCAAGAGCAACCTGCTGCTCGATACGCGTGAAGGATTGCTGAAAGGGGGCGATGGCGGTCCATCGGTCATTCCGGGGGATGTAGAGAAAAGCCCGCTCGCGATTGCGATTCGGTATGCCGACAAAGAGATGCAGATGCCGCCGAAGCATCAGTTGCCGGCGGAGCAGATCAAGTTGTTCGAGCAATGGATCAAGATGGGTGCCCCGGGCCCGCGCGTCGGCCCGGCGGTGAAAGCGCCCGAGCTGTTCGACTATGTGAAGGCCAAAACATTCTGGTCGTTTCAACCGGTCAAAGATTCAGCTCCGCCCACGATCGGCGAATCATCTCATCCCATCGATCGCTTCATCGCGGCCAGGCGCGCGGCGATGAAAATTTCCGCCGGGCCGCTTGCGGATCGCCGCACGCTGATTCGCCGGTTGACGTTTGATCTCATCGGCCTTCCGCCGACACCGGAAGAGGTGGATGCGTTCACAATGGATTCGTCTGCCGATGCGTGGACCAAAGTGATCGATCGCCTGCTGGCCTCCCCGGCGTATGGCGAGAAATGGGGGCGGCACTGGCTCGATCTGGTTCGCTACGCCGACACCTCCGGTTGCAACAGCGACTACCCGATTCCGGCGGCTTACAAATATCGCAACTACGTCATCGACTCGTTCAATCGGGACAAACCCTACGACCAATTTTTGAAGGAGCAGATCGCCGGGGATCTGTTGCCGCACCAAAATGAGGCGGAAAAATTCGAGCATGTCATCGCCACCGGGTATCTGGCGATCGCCCGGCGATTCGGATCGCGACAGGCGGAATTTCATCTGACCCTCGACGATGCGATCGACAACATGGGCAAGTCGATGCTCGGGCTGTCGCTGGGATGCGCCCGCTGCCATGACCATAAATTCGACCCGATTCCGGCCAGCGATTATTACGGCATCTACGGCATCCTGAGCAGCACGAAATTTGCGTTCCCCGGCACGGAGATTTATCAGCATCCGAAAAATTTCACCGTCCTGGCCGGCGGGGAAATAGCCGAGGCTTACGGCAAGCGCGAAGTGGAAATGTCCGCGCTCGACGACCGTTATGAACGGCTGTTGCAGGCCCGGAAACCGCTCGAAATCGCCGATCGCGAAAATAAGAAAAGCGGCACGCCGGTCAAGCCGCCCGTGATGACGAAAGCGAACGCCGATCTTCCCCACACGTTGGCGGAAGTGAAAGCGGAGATGGTGGCGATCAAGGAAAAACTCAAGCAGAAGGAGACGCACCCGCTGCCCGTGGAGAAAGCGTATGCCGTCTTCGAGGGGACGCCTGCCAACGCCCATATTCTGCGAAAAGGCGATCCGAAATCGCTCGGCGACGAAGCGCCGCGCGGATTTTTGCAGGTGCTCGGCGGGCAGAAAGTTCCTGTGACGGAGAAGGGCAGTGGCCGTCTGGAACTGGCGGAGTGGATCGCCAGCGCGGGCAACCCCCTGACCTCGCGGGTGATGGTCAATCGAATCTGGCAGGGACATTTCGGCAACGGGATCGTGCAGACCCCGAACGACTTCGGGGCGCGCGGCAAGGTGCCGACCCACCCCGAGTTGCTCGACTGGTTGGCCTCTCGATTCGTTCAAAATGGGTGGTCGATCAAGGCCATGCATCGCCTGATCCTGACGTCGCAGACCTATCAGTTGGCCAGTGATGATGACAACGAGACTCACTCGGCTGGCAACTCCGCGATCGACGCGAACAACGACGGACTGTGGCATTTCAACCGCCGTCGACTGGAAGCTGAAGAGGTTCGTGATTCATTGTTGGCGATGGGTGGCGCGTTGGAAAGTGGCGAGGGTGGCCCGCATCCTTTCCCAACGGAAAGCGAGTGGAAGTTTTCGCAGCATCGACCTTTCGTGGCGACGTATGAGACGAACCGCCGCAGCGTCTATCTGATGCAGCAGCGGATCAAACGGCATCCTTTTCTGGAAGTGTTCGACGGGGCGGACACCAATTCCGTGACCGCCGGTCGAGCTCGGGAAACCAGCCCGCTGCAGGCGCTGTTCTATCTGAACGATCCGCTGGCCCACGATGCGGCCAATCGATTTGCGGCCCGCCTTGCGGCATACGGCCCGGAAGACCGGCAAATCGACGCGGCGTTTCGACTCTGCTTCGCACGTACCACGACGAGCGATGAACGACTGCTGGCGCACGAATATCTGCGCGACACGATCGACCGAATGAAGCGCGCCGAGGTGCCCGAAGATCGTCAAGCGCAATCCGCACTGGCAAGTTACGTCCGCGTACTGCTGGGAAGCAACGAGTTTTTCTACGTCGATTAGCGCCTCTTGAAATAAGTCGTTTATCGCCGTCCCGGAGGGACGGGATTTTTCCGAGGTCGCGAAAGAATCCCGTCCCTTCGGGACGGCGCTAAACGAAGAGACTTCACACGTGAAAGTGTTCCATGACGACTTCAAACATTTCGCGCCGCTCGATGCTTCGCTCTCTCGCAGCGGGATCGATCTTGCTCCCCGGCATCGTCTCCCAACTGCTCGCGGACGCCGGCGCGGTCGATCCTTTGGCCACGAAATCGCCGCATTTCCCCGGCAAAGCTAAACGCGTCATATTCCTTTATATGAGCGGTGGAATTTCCCACATGGACACGTTCGACCCCAAGCCCAAACTCGCCGAGATGGGCGGAAAATCACCGGCGGCCAGGCCGGGGGCGCGCTACCTCCAACCGTTCTGGGATTTTCAACGCGGCGGGAAATGCGGCACGGAAGTCAGCGATCTTTTTCCCCACCTGCGCGACTGCATGGATGATGTCTGCCTCATCCGCTCGATGCGCGGCGACCATCAGGATCACTTTCAGGCCACCCTCGGCATCCACACCGGTTCCGTCTCCTTCGCACGGCCCAGTCTCGGTTCGTGGGTCAGCTACGGGCTGGGGACCGAAAATCAGAACATGCCGAGCTTCGTCGTTCTCGCGCCGCAGTTGCCGTATGCGGGCAGCCAGGTCTGGTCGAGTGATTTCCTGCCCGGCGCGCACAACGGAACGCGCGTGCTGGCCGGCAGGGAACCGATCCCCGATCTGAATCGCCGTTCGCTGACGCCGGATATTCAAGAAGCGGAACTGGGTCTGCTCGCGCAGTTCAATCGACAACATCAGCAACTGCATCCGACCGATCCGGCGCTGGCCGCACGGATCAAAAGTTTCGAGACGGCATTCGGCATGCAGATGGTGATGCCCGAGGTGCTCGATCTCTCGAAAGAAACCGATGCCACCCTCGATCTTTACGGCCTGGAGCGAGGCAGCGCCAAAGGCTTCGGCTGGCAGTGTCTCGTCGCCCGTCGACTGGTCGAGAGGGGCGTGCGATTCGTCGAATTGATCGACAGCGGTTCCAACAACAATTGGGACAGCCATAGCGATATGCACGCCCATGCCCCGCTGGCGAAGAACGTCGATCGACCCATCGCCGGCCTCCTCCGCGATCTGAAATCGCGAGGTCTGCTCGAAGACACACTCGTGGTGTTTACGACCGAATTCGGCCGCACCCCGACCACCGATGGCCCGCTGGGTCGCAGCCATCACAACAGCGCCTACAGCTCATGGCTTGCCGGTGCCGGGGTGCGGGGCGGCATGGTCCACGGCAAGACCGATGAATTCGGCGCGAAGGTGATCGAGGATGAAGTCCACGTCCACGACTTTCACGCAACGATCCTGCACCTGCTGGGCCTGAATCACGAGAAATTGACGTTCCGCCACGCCGGCCGTGATTTTCGGTTGACGGATGTGAGCGGGAATGTGGTGAAGGCGATTTTGACGTGAGAGAAGATTGCCCACGAAGGGACACGAAGGAGGAACACGAAAAATTAAATGAAGAATGCACGGGCGAGACGCCCATGCCACCCGTTTTATAAATCTGTATTTCCCCTTCGTGTCTTTCTTCGTGTCCCTTCGTGGGCGGTTTTTTCCGAAAGCGAAGAAAGGTTCCTCATTTCTCAAAGCCGATGGATTTGATGCGTATCCATTCTCCTTTTGCCCCGCTGCCCACCGGATCAAATCGCAACTGCGTGATCGGCCCACGCCAGAGGGGATGATCGGAAAGCGGCACGCGAATCCTGTGATCGTCTCCATCTGAATTCAATGGACACGCTATGGAACGAGCATCTGAAAACTCCGCGTCGTTCAGCCGTCGCCAATAGAGGCGACCGTCATTTCGAGCCGAGTGACAGGCGGCTTCAATCACCAGTGTCCCGGCATCTTCGGCGCGCCAAAAGCCAACGGGGCCGATGAGCTGCGGGTCGTCCGCTTCCATGAGGACATTCAATTCCCCACGAATCGGCCATCCGGTGTCGATGGCGTGCGCGTAGGTCCAACCCTGGCGATCCTTCTCGAACCGGTAGTGGGGCGGCGCGGGTTTGTCCGCATGGGTGTAAACATAGCGGCGAATTTCGTCCAGCTTTCCGAGCACCAGGTCGTATCGGTATTCGTGTGCGATGTTCGAGTCGATGATCTCGCGCGGCTGCGGGGCAATGTAACCGGTGGGGTTATCGTGCGCACCGCCCTTACCGGGTTTTCCGGCGAATCCCCCTTTATAATCGCACACGCCGGGAGCCCAGATGCCGAGGCCGAAATCATCGTCGTTCAGCAGGGCCGTCCACGATTCGGTGGCCGTCCATGATGACCAGGGACCGGCTTCTCCTTTCCGTTTTTCGATCCGCGATACCGCATCGCCGGTGAACGGTTTATCACCGGTGTAGGTCATCAGGCGATAGAACGGGCCATTGGTGTAGAGTGCCGGAAGCTCCTGATGGCGGGCGGGGTATGGGGTGTGGTCGGGTCGATTGTTCACCAGACGGCAGCGGGCATGGACCGCCGACTGCTCCAGTTCAAACCAGCACTCGAACGTGCATTCACCGGGAACATTGTCAAGTGGCCAATGCATCGGGATGCACTTGATATACAGCTTCCTCCCGTCGTTCTGATGCTCCAACAGTTTCGAGCCATTGCCGAAGGCGTCGCCCACCTGGATCGGATTCCAACCGATGAAGTTCCAGTTGGCCTTGGGTTCCTTTCCCTCGACGCGGAAGGGGACGGGGCCGGAATAATAGGACATCTGGATCTGCCGTCCGAAATCCCAACTGTTGACAAGGTTGTCCTGCGAACCGCTTTTGGAAAGGTAGGTGATGGAACCGCCAAGGTTGAGATCGACCCCGAGGCGGATGACGCCGTTGTCGAGATAGCTCATCTTCGGTTCGTGGCGGGCGACGCGGGCCAGGCCGTTGCCATCCTCGGCGAATGCGGCGACGGCGAAAAGGAGCGTGAGAAGAACGCCCTGGATCGGTTTGGTCATACCGGAAAGAACGCTCCATATAGCCCGGCGTTTACGCCGGTTTTTTGTCAACCCGAAGAAAAACCGAGTAGTGGTTCAGTTTGAATTGTGGTGTAGGCTTCCAGCCTGCATTTCAGAAGCAGGCTGGAAGCCCGCACCAAAAACCGGCGTAAACGCCGGGCTGTGTGAAGAGGGGATTTCCAAACAATGCCGCCCCGCGCGCATACTATCCACCGTGAATACATCATTCGCGTATCGAATTTTCGCTATCCTCGTCCTGACGTTCGCCATCGCGTCACTGTCGCACGCCGGGCCGGCCACCGCTCCGGCCACCCGTTCATCCACTCGGCCCACCACCAAAGTCGCGCAGACGAAAGAGAGCAGGGTTCGCGAGCTGACGGAAAAATCGATTCGCTTGCTCAATCGTAAAAAGTACCCGGAGGCCGAGTCAATTCTGGCCGAAGCGCTCTCGCTCGATCCCAAGGAACCGACGAATCTTTACAACATGGCCTGCCTGCTGGCGCTGACTGGCCGCAAGGATTCCGCCGTCGATTTTCTGGAGCGGTCGGCGGATGAGGGATTCATCGATTTCATCCACATCACCCAGGACACCGATCTGATCGGCCTGCATGAAGACGCTCGCTACAAAGCCTTCATGGGCAAGAAGGATCAGTACCAGCGCAAAGCCGCCGAGGCGGTGGTGGATGCGTTGAAGAAGCGATTCGGGCAGGACTATTTGTATGAGATTGACGATGCGGACAAGCTGATCTTCGCGACGAACACCGATCGCCCGACGCTCGATGCGCTCAAGCAGAATCTGGTGCGGCAGGCGCACAGCCAGTGGGCGCAGATCTTCGAGCACAAGCCCGATCAATACATCGCCGTGGTGGTGCCGACCCCGCGCGAGTTCCACAAGATCATGCCGATCCAGGGAGTTGAGGGTTTTTATCGGCATGATGTGCGGACGCTGATCGCCAAGGGTTTGGGATTTGTAACCACCCACGAATTCACCCATGCCCTTCACGCGGCGGATCTGGATCCGCTCGGGCAGGAGCATCCGATCTGGCTTGTCGAAGGAATGGCGGTGCTGTTCGAGCGGGCCGAGTATGAAAAAAGCGCCGACGGTGACGAGGTGTTGATCCCGAAGGACAACGAACGTCTGGTTCGGTTGCAGGCCGAGGCACGGCAGAAAAAGCTGATGCCGTTGGCCCGATTGCTCAAGATGGATCAGAAGGAGTTTCTCGGCGAGCGGGTGCTGCAATGCTACGCCGAAAGCGGTAGCGTGATGCAGTATCTGTACGATCATCAACTGCTGCGGAAATTCTACGATGCGTTCAAGACGGGGTATGCCAAAGATAAAACGGGCCGCGCGGCGTTGGAGGAAACCGTCGGTCAGAAGTTGGAGGTGTTTGAAGAGGAATGGAAAGCCTGGATGCTCACCCGCCTGCCTCCGAATCAGAAGATGGGACCGGACAGCCCATACCTCGGCGTGGATTTTGGTGAGGCGAACGATGGGATGATGATTCAAACCGTAAAGACCGGCGGCCCGGCGGCCCGCGCGAAGCTGCGCGTCGGCGATGTCATCATCGCGGTCGACGGAATCGAGACGCGCGATTCCATGACGTTCATCCCGCTGCTCGTCTCCCATAAACCGGGCGACCGGGTGATTCTGCGGCTGCGGCGGAATCATGCTTATCTGGAAGTGCCGATGATTCTGGGAAGCCGCAATGATCCGAAGAGCGGTGGGCCGGCGACGAAAGCCGCGTCTTCCTAGCGAGACTGCTTGCTTCGATTGCACATTGCATTATTGAGCCGGTCCGCTTGCGGGCCGTGTCTGGCGGCAATTTTAACTGCTGGACACGGGTCGCAAGCGACCCGGCTAAATAATAATAGAAGCTGCTTCGATCCCATTCGTTCTCTCTGTTGGGTCTTTTGAAAAACGGGTGGCATGGGCGTCTCGCCCATGATTTTTGGCCGAAGAAATGCATGGGCGAGACGCCCATG
>JANXVV010000479.1 GCA_025351525.1 Humisphaera sp.
CATGGGCGTCTCGCCCATGCATTTCTTCGGCCAAAAAGCATGGGCGAGACGCCCATGCCACCAGCTTTTCAAAAGCCCTGAGTCACTTCGGTTTCCAGGATCGCCGGTCCAAATTCGGGAACGTCACCTTGCACGAACCGGGGTCGATGCCATCTACGCGGGCATGGCCCTTGTCGTCGAGCGTGCCTTCCGCCACAGTCTTCCCGTCGGGAAGCGCGATGCGATAGGCCGCGCCGGCAACCGGATTGCCTTCCTTGTCCTCCAGCTTGATCGCGATCCAATTCGGTTTCTTTTTCTTCTGCTCCAGGTCCGTCGGTTTTTTGTGCGGTTGAATTTTCGTCGAATCGTACGTTCCGCCCTGCGTCTGCCGTTGCTCCGCTTTTACGGCCGCCGCCTCGCCCGGATTGGCCTTGTCGGCGGCCTGTGCCGACTTGGGATCGGCAGGCGGCACGGGGGATCCCGCATTTCCACTTTTCGGTGACGGCATGTCTGCACCACTACCTTTCCGAATTAAGATTATTCACCACGAAAGCACGAAAACACGAAGGATTTCTTTTACAAAAAAAGACATGCGGCGGATTTTACGGACGGCGTTACAACAATTGTGGCGCGCATTGCCGATCCAAAATTCTTCGTATTCCTTCGTGCTTTAGTGACTTCGCGGTTCATCTGAATTTTCCGCGTCAAATCGTTTAATTGATCATCACGATGCCGCCCTTGAGGGTCAGCATCGCCTGTCCTTGAACGCTCGTCTGCGGCGCCTCGATCTCGACCTGCGCCTTGGATTTCAGCGACAACGGACCCATCGACTCGAACTCCAGCGTGCCCATCGTGCCGATCTTGATTCCCCCGGCCTCGATCGCGATGTAGGACTGGCCGACCTTGATCGTCACGTTGGTCGATGCCTCGATCACAATGTTCGTCGCCTTCAGGAAATAATCCTGCGAGGTCTGTTCCGAATGGTTCGCCTTGAAGACTTCAATGACGTCTCCCTTGACCACCAGTGACTGACTGGCCCCGATGTCTTTCGCCTCCTTGCCCACCACCTTGAGATTTCGATCGTTGCCGATTTTTTCGGCGTGGTCGTTGTCGACAATCTCCTGCCGATTGTGCTCGACATGCTCGATCTGATCGTTCTTGACAATGAGGTGTCGGTCATGGCCGATCCATTCGAAGCAGTCGTTCTTGATGCGGACATCCTGATTCTTCTCGCCGTGGATGAAGATCTGCTCTTCGCCCTTCTTGTCCTCGAAGCGAAGCTCGTTGAACCCGTCTCCGCCCTTGCTGGAAAGGCTTTTGACGGTGGACATGGTGGCATGGGTCGGCAGGTCGTAGGGCGGCATGCAGTCGCCGTTGTAGACGCGACCGGTGACCAGAGGGCGGTCCGGGTCGCCTTCGAGGAACTCGACGACGACCTCCTGGCCCAGCCTCGGGATGAACATGCTGCCCCAGTTCTTACCCGCCCACACCTGGGCCACCCGGACCCAGCAGGAACTTTTCTCGTTCGCCTTCCCGTAGCGATCCCAGTGGAACTGGAGTTTCACGCGGCCATATTTGTCGGTGTAGATCTCCTCGCCGGAAGGACCGACCACCATGGCGGTTTGTGCGCCGCTGACGACGGGTCGGGGCGTGATGCGCGCCGGCCGAAAGACGACCGCTTCGGGAATGCAGGTGAAGCGATTGCTGTAGATTTGTTCTCCGTCGCCTGTGCCGGACACATAGGAACCTCCGACAGTTGCGGCGTGCTCGACTCGCGTGAGCACGAAGCCTTTCCCTTCCTCGGCCGCACAATGATGCTTCTTGATTTTGAACTTCAGCCCGGGGCCGAACGTCCGGCACCTTCCCGCACCGGAAACCACATCGTGCTCGACTTCCTCCTCCTCCATGCGGACTTTGACATCCGTCTCCCCGTCCCCTTTTTTCTCGTAGTCGCCGGGGAAATCGAATATCTCGAATTTGTCCACCCCATCCACCTTGATCACCGTGTTGGTAGAGGCTAGCAGATTGGTGTGCGGGGTCTCGAAGTTGTAGTCGGTGTGCGCGCATTTGCCGGCACGGAATTCATATTGATGTTGCCAGCCGGTGATTTGGTCGGTGATGTCAGGCGCGCCGACGACGGCGTCAAAATTGATCTCGTTCTCCACCGCATTTTTATAAGCGCGCTTCTGATCCCCGAGCACCATGATGTGCTTCCCGTTGGCATGTCGGAAGTAATAGAAAATGCCTTCCTGCTCCATCAGGCGCGAGGCGAAACTGAAGTCGCTTTCGCGGTATTGCACGCAGTAATCCCACTTGGGATGGGCACCGCTTATTTCGGAGGTTTCGAAATCAGAAAAGCCGGCATCGCGGAATAATGCCTCGATGATTTCAACGACGGACTTGTTCTGAAAAATCCGGCAGTCGAGGTTGCGGGTGAGAAACCAGAACCAGGGGACGACTTCGGCACTGTAGGCCGTGAAGCGGTCGTTGAGGCCGAGGTAGGTGAACTTTCGGACGAAACCGTTGAAGAGTCGTTCGGTGTCATCGGGCATCATGATGTGCCAGGAGACATTTTTACCGACGATTTCCTTGGCGGTGATCGAGGGTCGCTCCGACAGCATTTCCAGTTGGAAGGTAAACAGGCGCGACATTTCCTCCGTGCCGGAAAACCCGGTGAGCAGCAGCACGTCTTTGCCGAGCGGTGTTTCGATCGCAAGCCGGCGCGATTCTTGTGTAAAAGACGACATGCGGATTCCTCGCGATGATTAGATCGGGACGGGCTTGTTTTTAGACGTCGCGGCCTTCAGGGCGGCGGCTTGCAGCAGTAGATCGCCGACCAGTTTGTTGCGCAACGGGAGATTGAGCCGATGGCTTTGCGGGGCCGCTGCGGCCCAGTCTTCCGCTCGAACCGATTTGATGAATTCTGTGAAATGCAGCAGGCCGCGCTTCCCTAAATTAAAAATCATGTCCAGCAACGCCTCGCGGGCGGGATCGGGAAACGTGTCGTACTTCGCGCCGAAGATGCTGCGCAGCGAGGCGTCAAACTCCACGACCCGCTTTTTGAAAAGCGAGTCGATGTCGGGATCGGGCAACGTCAGTTTCGCGACCTTGGAAAATGATTGCGCGGTCACCGTCTGTCCAAACTTCTGCTCGTGAATCGATTTCCACTCCGCGGCTTTTTCGGGGGCGGTGGCCGCCAGATGCGTCGCAGAATTGTGGAGCGGCAAGGCTTTGGCGTCTTCCGCGGTGGGCACCCTGCAACCAATCCCGATGGTGATGAAGCCCTTCGTGTCGCGGTAGAGGTAGGGGATGCGACCTTCTACGTTAGGTTGTTCAAACCGACGGCGAAGGTGCGTGATGACGAGGTCGGTAAGCGGCATGGTAGCTCCCAGGATGGCGATTCCGATTGGCCGTGGGTAGTGTGCTTGAATTTTAGCGACCAAGCGTAAGTAACTTTCAGGTTTTCTGAGGTTTGGGGTGCCACAGGTCGCGGTACTCCGAGACTTGTGCCTGCCTGTTGACCCAAAGACACAGGTCTCGGAGTACCGCGACCTGTGGCACCCAACCCGGACGCGAAAGTTATTGAAGGCCTGTTGCTAAAAGGCATGGGCAAGACGCCCATGCCACCAAAAATTCACTAGCGCTCAGGCTTTGTGCTGGCCGAGCGAGTACTTCGCCGGCACATTGCCTTCTGCGGAACCCGTGTTGGGGTTGAGCACCACATAGGTCCATTCGATGTCCGTGTATCCGAGCGTCACTTCCTCGGACGGAATCGGATCTCCGGAATTGGTGCCGTGGAAGCTGTAGCTGGTGATGATCACGTTTTTCAGCTTGTACTTGAGGTAAGGCTCGCTTTTGCCTTTGATCGTCGAGGTCAGGTCGATGTCCACCTCGGCGAAAAACATTCCGGTGGCACAGGCCTCGGCGAGTTTGACGCTGGCCTTGTCCAGTTCGCGGACGATGACCATGTCGCCGAGGGTCGTCTCACCGCGTGTTCTTTGCTGATCCCTTGCTCCTGCCGGAATCGAGCGGGAGATCGGGGCACTGATCGATTGGCAGAGTGACCAGTCCTTATGACCCCCATCCGTGGAAGCACCCTTGACGTCGCCGAATTTTGCAAAAATAGCCATGACATACTCCTGAATTGTTTCAACCTGGAGGGGCTCCTCCGAGGGAACCGCACGGTTCCCACTCGAAGTCACCCATCGTTTTTCCGGTTACTGTGGTTTCTGAATTTCAGCTTGCGATCGCGGTAGCCTTTACACTTCTATTCTCGATTAACATCGCCTTGAGTTGCGTCTATTTTTAAAAATCCGTGGAGTGCTGTTGATTTCCGCATCACGAGGGCGGGTCAATGTGATTGAAGGCCTTTCCGTAGCATGGGCATCCTGCCCTCAGAGGTTCATAGACTCCAACCGCGAAAATGGTGCGCTTCTGGGTCTGATGCGCAGCGGAGATGGCTTTGCCATATCGTGTTCTTGGTTTTACAATGGCTACCACGCAGGGGGTGTCGGCATTTTGCAAGTTGGGTTTCGGCGGGGTCGCAGCGCCGGCACTGGAATCATTCCGCAGCGCGATCGCGTTGCGGGGTAGGCCTGATCAGTCCTGCGTTTACGAGTAGGCCATCGTTTCATGCGGCAACTAGACATTCAATCTCCGATGGATTGCATTCCTGAAGGCTCTATTGCCGTCCCGGTGACCGAATCTCAGCTCGGTGCCGTGCTGAAGCTGTGCGTGCTGGTCAACTCTCAGTCGGATCCGGTCTCGGGACAATTTGTGCTGCTCCGGGAGACGCTCGACATCCGAGTGCTGCTGGGTTGCATTACGGATGCCGGCGGGCATTTGCGTCAGTGGGTCGAGCTTTGGATTCAGAATCCCGCCGGGCTTTCATCCCCGCTGCTGGCGGCACCGGGTGTCCTTGGTAATGCGGTGTCGGACAGTCGCTGGAAAAAAACGATGGCGGGGGGTTCGTGCCTGGACCCCGGCAGCTTGATTTGCACGGGTTTCGAGAACATCCCGGCACTGACGACCTACATCAGCAAGTCGAAATTACAGCCGGTTCATCCGACCGACCAAAAGTCCGGTGAACGGTGGATTCTCTGCACGGATGAAGCGGTGCTGAGCACGCGAGGTTTGCCCGGGTACGCCGCCTCGCTGCATCGATACCTCTTTCTCAAATCGCGCGGCATCGAATCGCGGCTGATCCCGGCCACGCCCGATGCGCCGACGAATGAATTCACCTTGCCGCTGAATGAAGTCCTTGGCGACAGTTCTGATTTTTTGCCCTTCAACCCAGCCGCCGGAATGATGACGGCAAGGAAGTTGGCACCACTCGCGCTGGAAGCGTTCTTCGATGCGTTGACCGCCGGATCCCCCGAATCGATCAGCCCGCCCGAGAAATCCGGAAACGGTCAACCCGAATCCACCGGCGCGCTGACCTGGGATGGCTGGATGTTTCTGGGCGCTCAGGGAACGTCCGGGCGGTTGCTGGAATCGTTTCACCTCAAGCTGCGCGCGTTGTCGGATGCGATTCGATCGGTCGAATGCACCACGCGATTGACGCAGCGGCCGCTGCTGAACTTGTCGGCTGAAAGCTTCCGCGTCACGCCCGGCGTCAAAGGTCGCGGATTGCCCTCCATGTGGACGGCTAAGACGGACCTGGTCAACCCGGGGGACGCCCTCCAACTGCCCGTCAAAAACGTCGATCTTCAATACTTCGTGCCGGCTCAACCGTCGGCGATCTCGATCTACCAACCCCTGGGCCGGCAGGCCGTCGAAGGCCGTGCCTCGGTGCGAATCCGTCAGTTGCTTCAGGAGGGAAACGGCACCATCCTGGAGGGAACCTTCGCAACCCAGGAGCGATTGGAACCGGCGGGCAATGACTTGGTCTGGTTCCGTCTTTCGCTGGGGTCGGATGCGATTGATCTTTATTCGAGACTGCAATCTGAAACGGCGCTGGCGAAGGGCGAGTGGCGTTTCCGGACGCTGCCGCATCGGCTCGAACCGCAGTTGCTCGAGCGCCTGAATGCCGCCGCCGGTGTGCCGATCGGCAACATTTCATTCGAACACCTTCCACAACTGACTACTCCCTGCGATCTTTACGCGCTTGGCGTGCTGTCGGTCCGCGCGCTTCTGGTGAATCGCCAAACCACCCTCCCGCGCGCGCTCGATGAGCTTTTGAGCCTCGCCCGACAGATTGCTTTAGAGTATGACGCGGCCATCGCGCTTTCCCTGCGGGTTCGCGGCGTGTGCGAAAGGGAGGCGCGCCTGATCGAGGCGCTCGGGCCGCACCGCCTTGCCCAGGAGGAGATGCAGCCTGCGCGGGCGATGGATCTCATCCCGCCCGCGCTCTGGTGGGAAGCCCTGGCAATGATCGTCCGGATGATGCCGGGTGTGGGCCCGGACAGCATCTGCCGTGATTACGGCGCTGCCCCGGCGGGCGGGTTGCACCGGATCTTCGCGCCGACCGTCGCCGATCTCGACATGCTGCTGCTGCGCACGCGTAGCCTCATCATGATCGACTGGCGGTCCAACTGCGAAATTCAGGGAATCATCAAATCTCGGTTGGACAAGCTGGTCGCCGAATCGGCGTCCGGCGGGTAGAAAGAAAACGGAAGCGACGTCGCTGCGTTTTTTGGAAAATTCACGAAAGGAAATGTCATGCACCATCTCTTTGGAAATGTGATTCGAATGGCCCTGCTCGGAACTCTGACGGCGGGGGTGATCGGCTGCACGATCATGCCGAAGACGATTTCGGTTGAACTCTCGGAATCGCTGAAGGAGGGAGGTCAGTATAAGCCGGTAACGGTACATGTGATCGGCGTGGCGCAGTCGGAATATGAGCAGTGGCTCAGCGTCACCCGATCGGTGGACGACTATTTCAAGATCGGCGGCTTAAGCGACAACAAATTGGATTCCAAGAAGGTCTTGGCACTCAATTCCAAAAAGCCCTCGGACCTTATTGGCAAGAATAATGCCACGTTCTGGGGCGAGTGGGGACTTTTCGATAAGAACAAGCCGTCGCCGGCCAAGTACCTGTTTGTCCTTGCGGATTTGCGTCCGGCACCGCCGGGCACCTCCGCGACGTTCGAGCCGAGGCGGATGATTTTTCCGCTGTATGACGATCGATGGAAAGGTCTGGAAAGATTGGATCTCGTCGTCGACAGCTGGGCCGGTATCCAATTGAAGAACGGCCCGCAGGGCAACCGGTGAGAGAGAGTGTGTTTTTAGGTGGCATGGGCGTCTCGCCCGTGTTCTTGCATTTAAAAAGCACGGGCGAGACGCCTATGCCACCTAAAATTCATTGACTCTCAGGACGACAAATAGCACATGATCGCACACAGTCATCGAGGTTCTTCTGCCTTGTAGCTCGCGGAGGCGAATCGTATCATTCCATTTTGCTCGAAGACCGCATGGTGTCGTCGGCTGCTTCTGAAGGGACGTTCCGTCGCAAAATAAAGGTGCCCGCTATGGCCGAGATCGACGTAGAACGATCCCATCTCATCGCAGCCCTCGTCGGGCGGTTACGCATGATCCAGACGGATCTTGCCGATCGGGACTCTGCCGCTCGCGAAGAACACCTCAATGACGTGGTGCAGCAGGCATTGAACGAGCTGGCCGTATCCGACCGGCAGTCCTTTCTCGAAGAACTGGCTCAGCACTTTCCGACTTGGAAAGGGGGTACAGGCACACCGCTCCCGGCAAAAGCATTGGGTTCCCAGGCACTTTCATCGTTTGCGGAATGGAACGATCCGCTTGCACTGGTGGTTCGCCTGACAGAACTGACGGCGGCACAACCGGCGACGGAGAAACGGACGCTGTTGGAAATGTTGCGCGAGGCGCTGCACGTTCCCGCGCCTACGGCTGGTGCCTGGCCGGAGGAGGTGTTGGCATCGCTGCGGCGAGTCCTGCAGATTCCCGACCAGCGCAAGTTTGATGCGGGCCATGCGATGGAACTGATGGTGCTGCTGACGGACTTCACCGCGCGACTGCACCAGTCGGTGTGGAACACCTGGGAGACGGGCATTGCGCCAAACTCGGAGATTCGCAAGCGGTCGGTGCTGCGAACCGCACTGGGGCGATTCCTCGCTGCCGACGCACAGGTGCCTCGAACGATGATTGCCGACGACCTGGACAAACTCCAGCAGATCGTCGCCGCGCTGACGGCGGCGGTGAAAGAAGCGGGAAAGCAATTCGCACTGCGCGTCATGAAGGACAAATTCGATCCGGCGCAGATTCACGACAACGTGATCATCCAACACGCCAAGCGAAAGATGTTCGGCCCGACGATCGAGGAGCAGTGTTGGGAAAAGTACAAGGATTTGTATCAGGCGATGGGCGAGCGCATGGTGGAGGACGAGATCATGCGCGTGGTCGCGGAGTTCACTGAAAAAATGCTCAAAGGACTCCGGGGACTTCGCTCGTGAATAGACGCGGCTGGAGGGCGGCAGTCCCCAGCCGCCATACGGATTTTGGAGGGCGGTCGTCCTCGTCCGCCGCAGCGGCGGCAGGGGACTGCCG
>JANXVV010000487.1 GCA_025351525.1 Humisphaera sp.
CCGATGTGGTACGCCACCCACTGCGTCAGCCCCTGTCTGGCCGTGCTGGGCAAAACGGGCTGCAGCGCGCTGGCGGAGAGCGTCGTCTGTCACGGGTCGGGTCGCATCAGCGACGAGATGATCAAGATTTACAACAGTCCGTTCGCCGTCGAGACCGCGACGTTCAAGATCAAGGAAAGCGATGTGGTGGCCGAGGTGACCCGCAGCCTGTTTGACACCGCCCGGCAATATCGCGAGAGCTTCGACGTCACCGGAAGCCGGGCCAGTTTTGAATGGCAGCAGGTGGAGGGAGAGCATCCGGTCATTCACTTCAAGGGCTTGCCGGAGTCTGAGATTCCCAAGCGAATGAAGGTGCCCGATTACGCCGGTCGATTGCCCGATCCGATCCGCAAGTTCACCGGCGCGATCCACGATGCCACGCATCTGAGCTTCGTGCAGGGCGGCGGGCACGGGGGCAGTCATCCGCATCTGGCGCACAACTTTCTGCAGGCGTGCCTCGGCAAACAGGCCGCGCTTCCGGATGCCCCGACGAGCGCCAACTGGACGATGGTCGGCATCTGTGCGCATCAATCCGCGATGAAGGGTGGCGATCGGATCGTGATTCCCGCGTTCTAAAATGAATGTTGTTTCATATTGTCAGGAGTTTTTTTATGACGAATCTTTTCCCCCCTCGTCCATCGCGTCGCCGTGGCTTTACCCTCGTTGAATTGCTGGTGGTCATCGGGATCATCGCCTTGCTGATCTCGATCCTGCTGCCGGCCCTGAGCAAGGCCCGCAAGAGCGCGGTCAAGATCAAGTGCATGAATAACCTGCGGAGCGCGGGGCAGTTGTTCTTCGTCTATGCAGCCGGCAACAACGGTTATTTTCCGAACGGCATCAATGCAAAAGCCAACACGATCAAAGGGTGGGCATGGGACATCCCGATCGCCACGCGCGATCTGATGGTCGATAATGGCGCATTGCGACGCATGCTCTACTGCCCCGAATTCCCCGAACAGGATGCGGATGAACTTTGGACTTTTAACCCTCCCAATGTGTGCGTGTTGGGATATGTCGTCCTGATTGATAGAGGTTCAACGACCGGCAAGCCCAATTTTACTCATCCACAGCTTCTCGACAAATTGGTTTATCAGGATAAGGTGGCCCCCGTACAACCCCGCAATGACCCGGCGATGCGATCCTTGCCCTCGGCAGAGACCGAACTCGGTGCTGATGCCATCCCGTCCAATACAACTGGAACGGACCCTTATAAAGTGGTATTCGGCGGGGTGAACGGCGGTTGGACAAAAGGAACTCACCAGGTCAGTCACATCGGCACCAATGGCAAGCCTGAGGGAGCCAACGTTTTGTTTATGGATGGACACGTCATTTTTCGCACCATCGACAATATCAAAGTGCGAACGACTGGGTTCCCTTATTTCTGGTTTTGATCGATTGCGAATCCACTCATTTTTAACGGCTGTGCCGAAGACACGCGTTTTTTGTTCCGACCAAAAACGCACGCCTTCGGCACAGCCGCAAAAAAAATTCAGCCGTTCTCACCGTCACGTCATTCCGTCCAACCTTGATCGCCACTCCGTCATGGCTATGGTAATGCCGTGCGCATCTTATATTTCAACCGCCTGATACTTCTCCTACTGACCACGGGGTTGGCAGGTTGCGCCCCGCAGCAAAAACCCTTCGCAGCACCCTCCCCGATCCCCGTTCCGCAACCTACCTCCGCCCCTCGACCCTACCTGCTTCACATCCCCGGCGTGTCGGGTGAATCCATCGTCGACCACACTCTCCTACGGGGTTTCCGCGACGGGCACCTGGATGCCGACCTGGAAATCTACGACTGGACCGAACACGACCCCGGCGTGCCGGCGCTGCAGGCGATCGGGCGTAACAAAAAGCAGGCGATGAAAATCGCCGATCAACTCACCGCAAAATTCCGGGCGGACCCGCGCCTCGTCATCTACCTGACGTGCCATAGCGGCGGGGCGGGGTTGGCGGCGTGGGCGTTGGAAGACCTGCCGCCCGATGTGAAAGTGCAACGGGTTCTCTTCATCGCCCCGGCACTGTCACCCGGCTATGACCTCAGCCGTGCGCTATCCCATGTGCGCGATAAAGCGTACGCGTTTTACAGCGATCGCGACACCGTGGTGCTGAGCGTGGGGACAAGGGTGTTTGGAACCATCGACGGAGTCTATGGCGATGCCGCGGGGAATAAGGGCTTCGTTCAATCCACCGATGCCGACCCGAAGCAATATGCGAAGCTGGTGCAGTATCCCTATGACACAGCCTGGGCGCGTCTCGGGCATTACGGCGACCACATAGGCCCGATGTCGACGCCATTCGCGCGTGAGATTTTAGAGCCATTACTGGAAGCAAAACCGTGAGCGAGGAAACGAATTTTCCTGTCCCCTCCCCCCATGTACTCATGGGGGGAGGGTTAGGGTGAGGGGTTTTCTTCTTCGCTCAGTAGCTGTGAAGTTTCACCCCGCTGAATCAAATGCAAGACCCCTCACCCTAACCCTCCCCCCGGAGTACCGGGGGGAGGGGACCGGAAAGATGGCTGTAATGAATGACTTTGGAATCGCCCCTGCCGATGCAATCGTGCGGACTCCCTGGCCCACCTGGAAGAAAATCACGGCCTACGCAATCATGTCGCTGCTGTCATTGGCGGCGATTGTGGTGGTCGATGTCAAGGTCCACCGAACCGCCGTGATGCCTACGCAAACCAGTCCGAATCCCAGATGAAGCAACAGGCACCAGAGGATTCTGGAAGGTAGGCTGTAACCGATATCATCCCCGAGATTGGTAAGGTTGTACGCGATGGCCTGCTCGGCCCAGTAACCCAGCTTCGGGCCCAGCACGCTGTTGAGAGCGAAGATCGGATGGGCCGGGACGAGCCATCGCGCGATCCGGACTCCGCTCTGGCCATGCAGGGTTGGTGAAAGCCAGATGGGCCAGAGCAGCCAAGCCGTCGATAGAAAGCCGGCGATCGCACCGCTGCCGATGGGACCGAGGCGAAGTGCCGACCTTACTAGGGCCGTCAATCCCCCGATGGCGATGACCAGACTCGCCAGCACAAGGTAGCTTGCGGCCCACAACGAGAAATCCAACTCCGCCTGAATCACCGCATAGAACCAAACCCCAGCGAGGCCGTGAATCATCGCCGCCATCGCCAGTGATCG